>DASSHD010000116.1:0-6669 GCA_035693085.1 Hanamia sp.
AAATTAAAAAGTATCAGCAGCCCGCAAGGGCTTTTTATCCCCATAACTTCCCATCAACCCAATTAGCCCGAAAAATATTTTTACGCACCTAACTGAAACCCTTATCTGATGAGGTTATTATTTACTCGCTGAATCGCTGACTTCGAAGGAATGAATATTACCATTAACAACCTCAGCAATAATTTCAGATTCGGGCAATTGTTCATTGTCTGTCATGTTGTTTCAAAGTTATTTGGATAATAAAAAATTAATTTCAAAGGGTTTCGGTTTATACTCATATAAGGATTTATATTTTTTGAAAAGGATTCTATGTTTAAGTCGTTCAACATAAAAAAAATTAAAATAACAAAGAATATTTTTATCAAATACAAGCTACTCTTTTATTATGCGATTGTTTGTACTGAAATATATTACTTTTCGTTTTTTATATTTCACTTTGTTAACTTGATGTTTCCGTAGCTTTTGTAACCTTTCGTAAATTATTCACTCGAATAAAACACCGGGGTTTAAAAAAATGGGTCATCAATTTTTGAATGCCAAAGGTTTTTTAATACTCAAACTTTATGCCAATCAATATATCAACACCGCCTGGATTTCCCGGAATTCCTGCACGCTGGACTTCCAGTTCTAAATCCGGAATTGGGAAATCAATTAACCCGTCATCTAATGTCATTTTCACTCTAAGCCATGGCATAATGAATGAAGTGTATTATCCCAGAAATGATATTGCCTGCATTAGGGATATGGAACTAATAGTTACAGACGGGAACGATTTTTTTTCCGAAGAAAAAAGAGATACGGAACATTCTATTAAATGGGTTCAGGAAGGGGTACCGGCATTTCAAATTATAAATACATGCAAAAAGAAGAAATATATTATTGAGAAAGAAATTATTACCGACCCGTTGAGAAATACGGTACTACAGAAAGTAAAATTTAAGCCTCTTCAAAAAAGTGAATCATCAAAGTATAAAATTTATGTTTTGCTATCTCCACACATCAACAATTGCGGTGCAGGTAATGATGGCTGGTTAGGCGATTATAAAGGAGCTCCCATGTTATTTGCATATAGAGATGGTATCACATTAGCTCTTGCCTGTTATTATTCTAATTTTATAAAAAGGTCTGTAGGGTATGTTGGCACTTCTGATGGCTATATAGATTTAAAACGACATAAAAAGATGCAATGGGAATATCAGAAAGCAGAGAATGGAAACATTGCGTTAACGGCTGAAATAGATATTTCCGAAACAAAAGAGTTTGTGTTAGCGCTTAGTTTTGGAACAAAGGAAGCAGATGCCGGACACCGTGCATGGGCAAGCTTAATAGATGGATATGATACGGCACGTGAAAGATATATTGGTGAATGGGATCAGTTTCAAAAGAAATTAAAAAGTGTCAAAACGGTGAAAAATACTATTGGAAAGAATATGCGTGTAAGTGCAACTGTTTTGAATTTGCATCAATCTAAAATCTTTCCGGGTGGAGTCGTAGCAAGTCTTTCCATCCCATGGGGAGAAACCAGGGGCGATGATGACATAGGTGGATATCATCTTGTATGGCCGCGGGATTTGGTGGAAAGTTCCATTGGTTTTCTTGCGTTAAATGCGAATGATGAAGTATATAAAATTCTTAATTTTCTGATGTCAACCCAGGAGAAGGATGGTAAATGGAGACAGAATATGTGGCTTGACGGAGTTCCATCCTGGACGGGATTGCAAATGGACGAAATAGCCTTGCCCATTTCACTCGTTGATTTGTATCAATGTAATTACAACCTGGATCCGGGTAAATTGAAACGATACTGGCCCATAATCAAAAAAGCTATTTCAGTTTTAGTTGTTAACGGCCCTTCCACTCAACAAGACAGATGGGAAGAAGAATCGGGTTTGTCTTCTTTCACGTTAGCTACAGAAATTACAGGATTATTAGGCGCCGCACACCTTGCAGAAATAAATAATGAACCTGGCATTGCCCAATATTGCCGTGAAACAGCGGATTACTGGAATGAAAAGATAGAAGAGTGGACTTATATTACTGATACGCCTTTATCAAAAGAAGCAGGAGTGGAAGGATATTATATGCGTATCAATCCTTACCATCTGCCTGCAGAAGAAGTAAAAAACGAATTTATTTATATAAAAAACCGCACAAGAGAAAATGGTAAGATGCATTTGTATGAATTGATTTGCGTGGATGCATTAGCGTTAGTAAGGTTTGGTTTGCGAGCTGCAGATGATCCCAAAATCCTTAACACAATAAAACTAATAGACGATAAATTAAAAGTGGATACTCCTTACGGCCCTTGCTGGCACAGATATACAAATGATGGATATGGCGAAGATAAATACGGAAATGCATATTCAAATAATGGATACGGAATCGGCAGGGCATGGCCGTTATTAACCGGCGAGAGAGCGCATTATGAAATAGCTGCGGGAAATATTGAAGGTGCAAAAAAATTGCTGAAAACGATGGATTGTTTTGCAAATAACGGACTACTCCCTGAACAAATCTGGGACACTCATGATATACCCGAAAAGGAATTATTCTTAGGAAAATATACAGGTTCAGCAATGCCGTTGACATGGGCACATGCCGAATACATTAAATTATGCAGCTCAATTAAAGAAAAGAAAATCTTTGATATGTCGCTTCAAACAGAAGCCCGATATATTAAAAAGAAAACATCGTCACCATTTACAATCTGGAGGTTTGACTGGCAATGTGCCGTCATCTCATCAAAAAAAATATTACGTATAGAAGTGGGATTGCCTTCGGTCATCCACTTGTCTTTTGACAATTGGAAAACTTATACTGACACAGAAACAAGAGATATGGGCCTGGGAATTCATTTAGTTGATATCGAATTGATAAATCAGAGTTCTGAGGGAATTCAATTTACTTTCTTTTGGTTAAGTGACAATCGTTGGGAAAATAAGAATTTTGAAGTGAAGATTAAGAATGGGGATTGAAAGGAGATATCTTCTGATTGTTCAATAACTGCACTTTTTGTTTATCATGATTTGCATTGAAATACTTCCTGTTCCAAATTTGAAGTTAATATATTTCGTTTATACATAATGGTTACTTCAGTAAATATTTAGTTATATTTTTAACCTTCTAACATATATTTTTCCTTTGTTGTCTTTTTAGTAAAAGTTTCTTTTCTAAATACGCGAAACGCAATTGCCGATAGGATTAACTCGAATATCGAAAATATAATTAAAGCATCTGTAAGGCTCAAATGTATCGCCAACCCGAATAAATAACTGCCCAACCCAAACCCGACAAAAAGCATAAATGCCATTACGCTCATTGCCTGCCCTCCTCTTTCTTTACCTACCTGTGTTATTATTCCGGCAAGTAAAGGTTGTGTGAGATCAAAACCAAGCGACAAAGAAATTACAGAAATCCTTGCCACTACTAATGGAATATTAAAGATGAGCATGCAGGAAGATAAAGCACTCAAAACCAGTCCCACGGGTAATAGCTTACTTCTTCCAAACTTATCTGCAAGCCTTCCGATGAAAGGGCCGAACAGAAGCCCGGGAATACCATAACCCAAAAGCGCTAAACCTATTTGCCATCCATTCAGAGAGAAGACTCTTTGAAAATACAAACCCAACCAGGTGTAAACTCCTGCATTAAAAATCCCATTTAGCAAAACAAAAGTATAAGCGTCTCTTCCTCTTTTCAACGTCAATAATTCCTTGTAACCATTGAAAACCTTACTCAATGTGAGTCCCTCTTTCGCTACAGGAAAAGCCTGCATTTTTTGATAGGCGAGATATACCATAATCCAGATAAGAAATGCTAATAAGCCTACGGATAGAAATAGCATCTTCCAACCGATGAATGATTCTAAGAACACTCCGGCAGATGCCCCAAACGCACCGCCTCCCGCTACGGACCCGAATATGAAACCGATCGGACGGCCTCTTTCCTGGTAAGTATATGTTTGACCAATCCAGGCTAATGAAATTGGTATCACTCCACTGGCGCCGATTCCGGCCAGTATGCGCCAAAAAATTAATTGGGGTACAGATTGAGAAAATGCGGTTAATGCTGTTAATAATGCAAAGAGAAAGAGTGATATCAGAATTATTTTTCGGGTACCGATCTTATCAGCAAATAATCCATAGAAAAGTGAGGCAATGCCATAGGGTATCAGAAATGCCGGAACAATGAGCCCTACTTTTTGTTCAGTGACCTTAAAGAAATCAGATAACGCCGGTATCAAAGGCGCCACCATGTATATTTGAAAGAAAATTATAAATGTGGCGGCAGATAAAGTTCGAAGTAAATATTCCCGTCTTGCTACTTGTAAATCATTCATTATTGTTCATGCCTATTTACTCCACAGATATACGCTGTGCATTTTTTGAAAGCCATTGTTGGAAAGATTTTAATTCGGGATTGAGTTCCCTTGAGAATTTGACATCACGGACACTGTTGCATTCTTTGTCAAAATCGCGATAGAATTGAAACATATTTCCAAGTTCTTCTGCGCCAGGGAATCCAAAACTACGAAAGGTGTCGGGTGTTACGTTATTAAACAGCACTTCTTTTCCAAGTGCTTTTGAAAGTGCCTCTGCCATTTCTTTTCCTGTGAGTTGTTCGCCGGCCACACCGATAGTTTTACCAATCAATGCTTTTCCTTTTTTAAAAATGCCATAAGCGCATTTCCCTATATCTTCTGAGGCGATACCTGCCATTTTTTTATCATCGAGCGGTAGCGTTAAATATAGTTTACCATCCGGCCCTTTCTTAGGGCCAGAGGTAATAAGATTGTCCCAATAAAATGATGCCATTAAAAACGTAACAGGCACTTTTAAATCAATAAAGAATTGATTGGCAGCTCCCTTTGCATCAAAGTGCGGATTTTTATATTTACCCTGCAGGGTAGGCATGCGGTCATCATCTAATGGAATGTATTTACGGGTATCTTCCAGTGTGGACCAAATAACGTGTTTCAAACCCGCGTCTTTAGCAGCTTTGGCCATTCCGTGCGCTTCTTCGTATTCTCTTTCAGCCGATAAATGAGACCAGTAAAACGTAACAAAATAAGCTCCATAAGCACCTTTCAAAGCCCGCTTCATGCTTTGTGGATCGTCTATATTAGCGGTTACTATTTCAGCGCCAATTTTTGCAAGAGCTTTAGCCTTATCTGAATCGGGGTTTCTTGTTATAGCCCTTACTGCAAATTCACTATTTGGATCATTGAGGATGGCATGTGCCACACCGCTGCCCTGAGCACCCGTGGCGCCAAATACTGCAATAATTTTTTTAGATAGCATTGTATATGAATTTGAATTTGAATGTGATTAAATATATAACAAAGGATTGAAAGAAGTATAAATCACAATTCCTGTAAATAAAATTAACGATTACAAATTTACAGAATTAATTCCTGCACCTCTGAAGAGATTCATTTAATTCCAGATTTCGTAAGCACTCTCATGAAAAACGAGCTGATTCAAGATGGAGATGGTATAAAGTTTGTAGCAGAATATGCACTTTCACAAGACGATTATATTATCGAAATAAAATTTAAATTAATTAGAAATGACATCAGTATTAAGCAACAAAAAGGAAAAAATAACAAGAGATTCCGATGTTTATGGCATTGATATTAACCAGGTCAGATACAAAACTATAAAGATTGACGGGCAAGATATTTTTTACAGAGAAACAGGAACTTCTGATAAACCTGCTATTCTTTTATTACATGGTTTTCCAAGTTCTTCACACATGTTCAGGAATCTATTGATTGCTCTAGGCGGCAAGTACCACTTAGTAGCTCCGGATTATCCGGGTTTTGGCAATAGTTCTATGCCATCAACAAAAGAATTTGAATATAGTTTTGATCATTTGGCAAACTTAATTGATCATTTTACTTCTGCAATCCGGTTAAACAAATTCAGTCTGTATATGATGGATTATGGTGCACCGGTAGGATTTAGAATTGCTACAAAACATCCTGAAAAAATACAGGCATTATTAATTCAAAACGGCAATGCTTATGTGGAAGGTTTATCGCCGTTTTGGGATCACATGAGGGCCTATTGGAAAGAGCCTAAAAAGGAAGAAAATATTAATTTTATTAAAAGCCTGCTCACCCTTGAAGGAACTAAATCGCAATATGTAGGAGGTGTACGCGATGCCTCAGCTATCAGCCCTGATAACTGGATTGTTGACCAACGTGGATTGGACAGACCCGGCAACCAGGAGATACAATTGGAGTTGTTTTATTCCTATAAAACCAATCCTCCATTATATCCTGAATGGCAGGCGTATATGCGTAAATATCAACCACCTACTTTAATTACCTGGGGGAAAAATGATGCAATTTTTCCGGACTCAGGGGCTTATCCATTTGAAAGAGATTTGAAAAATGCAGAGTTGCATATATTAGATACCGGGCACTTTGCTTTAGAAGAAGATGGCGCATTGATCTGTACTTTGATAGACCAGTTTTTTACGAAAAATAATATCAGATAGGTATCAATTATTAAACAGGAATTACTTTTGGTTGACCGGCAATTTGTTTGCCCGGTATAATTGCAAAAATCAGTAGTTCCTTTTTTATTTTTATTATAGTAATAAAGATTATTTCAAAATAAGAGGAGTTTATCCTCAATTAAACAATGGATACTTTTGTCGGAC
>DASSHD010000117.1:0-4359 GCA_035693085.1 Hanamia sp.
CCTTTATCCAAAACAGATTTAGTAGCAGCATCAAGGTCGCCACCAAATTTAGAAAACGCTTCCATCTCACGGTATAAAGCCTGGTCAAGCTTTAAAGTACCCGCCACTTTTTTCATGGATTTAATCTGCGCATTACCACCAACCCGGCTTACGGAAATACCCACGTTAATTGCAGGACGAATACCCGCATTGAACAGGTTACCTTCCAGGAATATCTGGCCATCGGTAATAGAAATTACGTTAGTAGGAATATAGGCAGATACATCACCAGCCTGAGTTTCAATAATTGGCAATGCCGTTAATGAGCCGCCGCCTTTTACCAAATGTTTGATATTTTCAGGAAGGTCATTCATCTTTTTTGCGATCTCATCTTTTGATACAATCTTGGCCGCTCTTTCCAATAAACGACTATGTAAATAGAATACATCTCCGGGATAAGCTTCGCGTCCGGGTGGTCTTCTTAATAAAAGAGAAACCTCGCGATAGGCTACAGCCTGTTTGCTCAAGTCATCAAAAATTATTAGTGCGCTACGTCCGGTATCGCGAAAGAATTCACCAATAGCGGCACCTGCAAACGGCGCATAGAATTGAAGAGGGGCAGGTTCAGAAGCAGAAGCGGCAACAATGGTTGTATATTCCATCGCGCCGTTATCTTCCAATACTTTCATCACGTTTGCAATAGTAGAAGCTTTCTGCCCAATTGCAACGTATATGCAATAAACCGGTTTCCCTGCTTTATAAAATTCTTTTTGATTAATAATAGTGTCAATACAAATTGCGCTTTTCCCTGTCTGGCGATCACCAATTACCAATTCGCGCTGACCCCGGCCAATTGGAATCATAGCATCTATTGCTTTGATACCCGTTTGCAAAGGTTGTTTTACAGGCTCACGAAAAATTACACCGGGCGCTTTACGTTCCAGGGGCATTTCATACAATTCGCCTGTGATAGGGCCCCTGCCATCAATGGGTTCACCTAAAGTATTGATAACACGACCGGCTAAACCATCACCTACTTTTATGGAAGCGATCTGTCCGGTGCGTTTTACAGTTGCACCTTCTTTTATATCTCCACTCTCTCCCATAAGCACTACGCCCACATTGTCTTCTTCAAGATTAAGCGCAATAGCTTTTACACCGTTTTCAAATTCAACCAGTTCTCCTGAACTTACATTATTTAATCCATATACGCGGGCAATACCATCACCTACCTGCAGTACGGTTCCTATTTCTTCAAGATTGGATTCTACATCCAGATTACTTAGTTGGCTTTTCAGAATTGCCGAAATTTCATCGGGCTTTATGTCAACCATATTTTATCGTTTTTTTAAGGCTGCAAAGGTATGTAAAGCAATTGCAAATTCAAAAGGAAAAAAGAAGCAGATTAGGATAAAAAAAAAGTGAATTTCGGAAAATATATTTAAGTAGAAAGATGAATATCATCCTGTTCGAAAATCAAATCTACAGAGATTCAAAGAATGGGAATCAGGGTTATTTGCCTGTTTACTGGTAGCCTGTCTGTAGTCAGGGTAGGTTCATTTACTCTTACTAACCTTTCTGAAAATAATTTCTTCATCATTTTGAATTATTGATAAAAATATTACTCTTATTCATTTTATCGGCAAGATCGCCGATTGTTTTCTTTTCAAAAAGCTTATTTAGGTGCTCCCTGATTGCTTTAAAATCATCATGCATAGGGCATGGATTTTTTTCAGAGCATTTCTGTAATCCCAATATACATCTTTTAAGAATCCTTTCATCATCCACTGCTTCAAGGATAGCCAGTGCCGGCAGTTTTTTAGAATGTCTCGTAATGTAAAATCCTCCGTGAGGGCCCTTCGCAGAGCTTATTACTTTATTATCTTTTGTGAGCATCTGCAATATTTTTGCCGTAAAAGATTTTGGCGAATCTATAGCTTTTGCAATCTCATCAATACCCAATTTATTATCCACCGTTCCTTTCTGCGCTATATAGATAGTAGCTCTCAAAGCATATTCAGTAGTTTTTGAAAACATGTAACCTGTTTAAAATATTGACAAAAATAAATGGATTTTCTCTTTTTAAAAATCGAATTATATTTTCAGGAAATAAAATCTTTTATTACTATCGCTTCATTATGAACCTCATCTTTTGCTGCATGTATTAAGGTCACGGGCCCTTTTTCCAGGTAATCTTTCAAAATTGAAACAGGCTCTTCATTTTCTTTTAATTCTTTCAGATATTTTTTTGTGAATTCTTTCCATCTGGCAGGATCGTGATTAAACCATTTTCGAAGTTCAGTAGTTGGAGCGATGTCCTTTAGCCATAAATCCAGCGCGGCTTTTTCTTTTGTCATACCCCGCGGCCAGAGCCTGTCAACCAGGATGCGATAACCGTCTTTTTTTTCCGGCTTTTCATATACTCTTTTGATTTTGATATTCATGATAAATACTTTAAAGATATTTAGTTGTTATGAAATTCCTGAATATTTCTCATGTTCCGGCGTTAATTTATTTGTAATGGAATTCGCATTTTCACGATGATAGATATAAGTAGGAATTTGGGTTTTCATAATATTAATCCCGGCTTTGTTTATTCTTTCAAAAAAATCCCCATCGCTTCCTAATTGCATTTTTTTAAATCCATTAAAAGAAACGGCAACCTCTCTTTTTATAAAAAAAGTACCTCCTATCTCGCATTCAGATAAAGGAATCATTTTATTAAAATCAAACCTGTCAGGCACATATTGGCTTCCGATTATCTTCACACCTCCATGCAAAAATTCGATATTAGGATTATTCTTCAGGATAACTTTTCGTTCTTCCAGGTGCGTGGGCATGTATTCATCATCCGAGTCCAAAAAAGTGATAAATTTTCCTTTTGATAAAAAAACTCCTGTATTCTTTGCCATAGCATACCCGGCATTTTTTTGATAAACATATTTGATCTTGTTTCCATTTTCCAGGTAAGGTTTTATCAAAGAAGTTGTATTGTCAGTACTTCCATCATCTACAATAATGGCTTCCCATTCTGTCTCTGTTTGTGCTATCAAAGAATCCAAAGCCCTTTTTAAAAGAGCAGACCTGTTGTACGTGGTTATAATGACCGAGAAAAATGGCAAGACAAATTCCTGGTTTATTGGCCTCTCTGTCCGGTAGGCAGGTTCGTTTACTATCATCACATTTTTCAAAAAGATTATTAAAATATATGGATTACAAATTTACAGCTAATTTACTGTGCAGTAGTCAGGAAAGGGTTTCGATTATTGAAAAGAAACGGGTGCATCTAAAAATGAATTGTATGAATGTGGAATAAATTTTAATAGAATAAATTTGCAGTAACTATAAAATCAAAAAAGATGTTGACAAAAACAGCAATAATAACAGGAGCTTCCGGTAATCTTGGGCAAGCCGTAGTAAAAAAATTTATTGATAAAAACTACAATATCATAGGAACCATTCACAATAAGCAAGAACAAAAAAACTACAAAGAAAAAAATGTTGAAGAGGTGGAACTGGATCTATTGGATGAAGAAAACTGTCAGAAATTTGTAGAGGGAATCATTATGAAAAACAAAGCAATTGATGTTGCGGTACTAACTGCCGGTGGTTTTGCCATGGGTAATATTGCTAAAACCAAAACCAGCGACATCGCCAAACAATATCAACTGAATTTTGAAACCGCCTACAATATTGCCCGTCCGGTTTTTTTGCAAATGATCAAACAAAACAGTGGAAGAATATTTTTAATTGGTTCCCGACAAGGGCTGGATATTTTAAAGGGAAAAGGCGCTTTGGCATATACTTTTTCGAAGTCATTATTATTTCATTTGGCTGAATTACTGAATGCCGAAGCTAAAGGGAAAAATGTAGTAGTAAGTGTTATTGTTCCAAGTATCATTGATACACCGCAGAATAGGAAATCTATGCCTGGTGAGGATTACAGCGCCTGGGTGTCGCCATCTCAAATTGCTGATGTTATTTATTTTTATTCAAGTGAAGAAGGAAGCGTTATAAGGGAACCGGTAATTAAGATTTATAATAATTCTTAAGCCAAAATTTAAAGAATTGCCCGCCCGATAAAAACGAATTTTTCATTAGATTTGTAATGAAATAATTAGAGAATGGATAATATACTTTTATATAGCAAGCTTTCTCACCTACCGGATCATTTAAAGTTGGAAGTTTCGGATTTTATTGATTTTTTAATGAGTAAAAACAAAAAGCCAACTAAAAATAAACCAAAATTCGGCAGTGCAAAGGGTATGTTCAAAATGAAGAAAAATTTTGATGATCCTATTGAAGACTTTAAAGATTATCAGTAAGCATGAATTATTTACTTGATACCCACACTTTGATATGGTTTCTAAACGGTGATAG
>DASSHD010000118.1:0-6038 GCA_035693085.1 Hanamia sp.
AAAGAGAAAGCCTTTAAAAAAACTTTGACTCTTTCCGCGATAATTGTGGTGGTAATTTTAATTGCGATTTTCTTTACGCTGCTGGTGAATTCTATTCCATCTATAAAAGCCTTGGGTTTAAAATTCTTTTATGATACTACCTGGGACCCGGTAGCAGAAAAATTTGGTGCTTTACCATTTTTGGCAGGAACGCTGCTCACTTCTTTTTTAGCGCTTCTTATCTCTACTCCTTTTTCAATTGCGGTGGCTATTTTTTTGGGAGAATATTACAAATCAGGAATTGTTGCAGAAATATTTAATAATGTAATTGATTTATTGGCCGGAATTCCTTCCGTAATTTATGGTTTTTGGGGATTATTTGTATTGGTGCCTTTAGTAAGAATAATAGAATTAAAATTGAATGTAGCGCCTTATGGCGTTGGCATTTTCACTTCTTCTGTAATTCTTGCCATCATGATTTTACCCTTTTCCGTTTCCCTTTCACGCCAGGTAATTTCTATGGTTCCCAGCGATTTGAAGGAAGCCGCCTATTCTTTAGGAGCCACAAGGTTCGAAGTGATCACGAAAATAATTATTCCCTATACAAAATCCGGCTTATTTGCCGGTTTACTGTTAGCATTGGGAAGGGCTTTGGGAGAAACGATGGCGGTTACCATGCTGATAGGAAATACACATGCAATCCCGACAGGAATTTTTAGTCCCGGCAACACAATGGCCAGCGTTATTGCCAATGAATTCTCTGAGGCAACAGGGAAAGTTTACACCTCGGCTTTAATAGAAATGGCATTATTCTTATTTGTGGTGGCAACGATTATCAACATTTTTGGGAAACAGGTTGTCAAAAGATTTACGCTTGAATAATTTCTAAAAAGAAAATTATAAGTAATGGGAAGGGTATCAGAAACTCAATTAAATAATAAGAAAAATATAGCCCGCGCCAGTTTGTCTGAAAAGCAAGTCGGGCGCAGGAATAAAAAAAACCTCTTCTTTAAAAGTGTAATTATTCTGGGTACTCTTATTTCGACATTACCGTTGCTGCTGATATTATTTTATATTTTCAAACAGGGCATCTCGGCCATCAACTGGAATTTTTTAACCCATCTCCCCAGTCCTGTTGGTGAAACCGGCGGGGGCGTTTCCAATGCCTTAGTTGGAAGCATTATGATTTTATTGGTTTCGGCTGTAATAGCAATTCCTGTCGGCATCGTAGCCGGAATTTATTTAAGTGAAGTAAAAAATTCTAAACTTGGTTATTATTGCAGGCTGGCAGTGGATGTGCTGCAGGGAATTCCTTCCATAGTAGTTGGTATTATTATTTATGAATGGGTAGTAAGGCCAATGGGTGGTTTTTCTGCGCTTTCAGGAAGTGTAGCGCTGGCGCTAATGATGTTGCCTTCTATTATAAAGTCCACTGAAGAAACACTTAAACTTTTGCCTGAATCTTTAAAAGAAGCTTCGCTTGCGCTGGGCGTTCCTTATTACAAAACTATTTTAAAAGTGATAGTTCCTACAGGGATAAGCGGCATCAGTGCCGGAGTTATTTTAAGTATCGCGAGGGTCATCGGTGAAACGGCACCCTTATTGTTTACTGCTTTCGGAAATCCTTTTATGACTACCAATATTCTTGATCCGATGAGCAGTTTGCCCCTGATTATTTTTAATTACGCCACCAGCCCTTATGATGATTGGCACCAGTTGGCCTGGGGCGCTTCGATGCTGTTGATATTGATGATTTTGATTTTAAATATTATTTCTAAAATAGTACAACGAAAATGGAAAGTGCAATTTTAAAAGCGACAAATTTTAATGCTTCTTTTGGAGAAAATCATATCCTGAAAAACATCAATCTTGAAGTGCATAAAAATAATGTGTGGGCTATCATGGGCCCTTCAGGCTGCGGCAAAACCACTTTTATCCGATGCGTAAACCGCATGCATGAACTGGCTCCAAATGCAACAGCGGAGGGTTCATTAAAACTGAAAGGAGAAGAAATTTATGAAATGAACCCGGTGATGCTTCGCAGAAAAGTGGGTATGGTATTTCAGCGTCCAAATCCTTTTCCTACGATGAGCATTTATGATAACGTAATCGCCGGATACATTTTAAATGGTATAAAATTAAGTAAAATGGAAAAGGATAATATTGTGGAAACTTCCCTGAAACAAGCAGCCTTGTGGAGGGAGGTAAGAAGCACACTGTATAAAAAGGGAGGTTTTTTATCAGGTGGCCAACAGCAAAGATTATGCATCGCCCGTGCGCTGGCAATGAGTCCCGAAATTTTGCTGTTGGATGAGGCCACCTCTGCATTAGACCCCATTTCTACTTCAATGATTGAAGAATTAATTCATCAGTTGAAATCAGAATACACCATTCTGATGGTGACGCACAATATGCAGCAGGCAGCGAGAGTAAGTGATAAAACGGCATTTTTTTATTTAGGTGAATTAATAGAAGCGAATAATACAAAAACTATATTCACCAATCCAAAACACGAAAAAACGCAGGAATATATTACGGGTCACTTCGGTTAAAAATTACTAACATCACAAAACTAAAATACAATGGCACTAAAAAGCTGGAAAAAAAAACAGACTCCGCTCGATAAGGAAATGCTGCATTTAAAATCTGAGCTGATCAAGATGTGGGAATTGGTTTTATCTCAATTGCGCAAAGCGGAAGAAGCATTGACAAAAAAAGATAAAGACCTCGCGCGGGAAGTAGTTTCTACAGAGAAAAGAGTGAATGGGTATGAACTAAAAATTGATAGTGATTGCGAAGATATTCTTGCCTTGTTTGCGCCGGTGGCCGTTGATTTAAGGTTTCTGCTGGCCGTATTAAAAATAAATATGAACCTGGAGCGGACAGGAGATATTGCCGAAGGCATTGCCAAATTTGTAATTGGCCTGCCGGAAGGTTTTGATATACAGTTGCTGGAAATAACACGGGCGAATGAAATGTTCAAACAAGGGAATGAAATGATTTCCGAAGTGATGGAGGCATTTGAAAAAGAAGATACCTTATTAGCGAGAAAAGTATTTAAAAAGGATGATTTATTGGATGATATCAACAAAAATGCGGCCACCGTTATTGCAGAATATATTAGTAAAAATCCTTCCAAAATAGAATCAGCGCTGTACATTTTATCTTCAATCAGAAAATTAGAACGCGTAGGTGACCAGGCAAAAAATATGGCCGAAGAAATCATTTTTTATTCAGAAGCAAAAGTGCTGAAACACAAATCGAAAAGTAAAAAGAATAAAAATGAGGATGAGGAATGAAAAATTATTACGCGTTGAACAACAATAGTCAATCTATTTACACAGACTCCACTTCGGCAGCTTACTTCCGTTTAATCCTAATTATCTACACTTTTTATTTTTCCGGAATAAGAGGCGTATCAGAATTTTAGACCAGTTTAAAAAGAATAACTCTTAAACAACGGCTCACTAATTTACTAAGATGAAGCTCCTGATTAGGCCTAATATTAAGAAATTATAAAGAAGTTTAATTCAATAGCAAATTCTATAAGTTTGCATTCAAATGAATTATGAGACAAAATCACGGACGGTATTAATAGCAGATGATGAGCCTGATATTTTAGAGTTTCTTCAGTTTAATCTGCAAGGGCAGGGTTATCATGTAATCGTAGCTACCAACGGCAACACGGCTATAGAATTGGCAAAACATCATAACCCTGATCTGATCATTCTCGATGTAATGATGCCGGGAAAAACGGGATTTGAAGTTTGCAAAATTTTGCGCATTCTTCCCGAATTTCAAAATACCATTATTATATTTTTGACTGCACTGAATGATGACCGTACGCAGATAAAAGGATTAGAGACGGGGGGAGATGATTATATTACCAAGCCCATAAGCCCCAATTTATTATTAAGCCGTGTAAACGCACTTTTTAGAAGAATCATAAAAGAAACAGGAAGTGTATTGCAGATAGGAGATATTTTAATTGACCGCGAGAAATATATTGTTACCTCCAATAATGAGCAAATTATTCTTGCCCGCAAAGAATTTGAATTACTCGCGCTCCTTGCATCAAAACCTTCAAAGGTATTTTTACGAAATGAAATTTTGCAAAAGGTTTGGGGATCTGAAGTTATTGTTGGTGACCGGACTATTGATGTACATATCAGGAAGATCCGGCAGAAATTAGGTGATGAATGCATAACGACCGTGAAGGGCGTGGGATATAAATTTACGATGTAATTTAAAAAATGTTAAGAAAAAACTTTTCGCCGCAACAGGCTTCTATGTTTACTGCTATCCCAATTAGCTTATTGGGAAGTGTCGCATTTTACATTTACAGCGGAGATTTCTGGCCGGCAATTATTTTTTTATTTTCTTTAGTCCTGTTTGTCTATTTCATAATTTATTTTACCATTCAGCGATTTATTTACCGGAAAATAAAATTGATCTATAAATTGATTTCTCAAACCAAGGCGAGTAAAAAGGAGGAGTTTTATTTTAAAAATATTTTGCCACAAAAATCAATTGAAGAAATAAATGAATGCGTGGAACAATGGGCCGCACAACATCAGGAAGAAGTATCTGGGTGCCAGATTTAGAATATTATGGGTCGGTAGATGGCTTATTTAACTTTCTTCCCTTCCAGCAACAGCAGCAACAGCTTTTTGCAGTAATAGACATTAATGCATGGGCAAATTGGAAGTTGAACTTTGGATATGCCCATGCATTTACAAATGCCGTAGATAATGGAATTAAATGCCTTTAAGGTAAGTATCACAGGTAATGTTTTAAAAATAAACACTTCCGAATTATTTGAACGTTTTAAAAAAGATTTTTCTTCAGATGAATCAATCGGGATTGGCCTCCCGATTGTAAAAACAATTTGTGATTCTTATGGATTTTGTGTTTTTTTTTGATTTTACTGAAGGAAGGCATATTATGAAAATAAGTTTTTAACCGAATTAACTTTGTGAAATTATAATTTAGATAGCTGTACTCTTGAAATATGCTCATTAAATTTTGCAAAGCCGAAAAAGCCCAAAATACGAATCTGTGAAAAAAGTGCTTTTACTGTTCTTGTTCAATATTCCGATTATTGGATTTGCGCAAAGCAATTCCGGTAATAAATCAGATAGCCTGCATACTATACCCGGAGACAATCCTTCGCAAATCAATTTGATTTATGATTCGGCGAATCATCAAAAGTCACTACTCCATTTTAATTCCTATTTCTCTTTACTGGGGAAAAATCTCAAAGATGGGTTTACAAAGCCATTCCATTTGTCAAAAAAAGATTGGGTGAATTTTGGAAAATACGCGGCCGTAACTTTCGCATTGTCATTTGCCGATGAACCTGTTCAGCAAGCTGCACTACGTTTGCGAAACCGGAATACCGGACTAAATAATCTAAGCAAAGGTGTAAGTAATTTTGGAGGCATATATGAAGTTTTTGCGGTTGCAGGAATTGGGGCTTATGGGCTTATCAGCAAAAATAATAAACTGGCAAACACGGCTCTGCTTTCATCACAGGCCTACATTACAAGTGGAGCCATAACAATAGTTTTAAAATTTCTTTCCGGACGCACCAGGCCTTCCTATTATCCACCCGGAGTGGAAGCGGAGCCGAAATTTCTTGTCCCTTTTCATAAAAATCTGAATGATGCCAATGGTTCTAAAGAAAACAGTTCTTTTCCATCGGGACATGCTACTGTTACCTTTGCGGTAGCAACTGTTTTTGCGACGGAATATAAAGATAAACCGTTAGTTCCGGTGGTTGCATATAGTGCAGCATCTTTAATTTCCATCAGCCGGATCACGGAAAATAAACATTGGATTACGGATGTGTTTACAGGTGCGGCCATTGGATATTTATCAGGGAAATTGGCAATAAAAAATTTTCACCGGTTTCAAAAAGATTCTTCTTCTGAAAGAAAGAAAAATTCAATTTCATTTTCTGTCAATTATAATTGGGATCATATTGAACCTTGTTTGATTTATCAATTCAGATGAGAATATTTATCGGATTTACGAAAAAGCCGGATTTATTCCGGCTT
>DASSHD010000119.1:0-4372 GCA_035693085.1 Hanamia sp.
GAGCGGTTAAAGGAATATATCATTAAAGGTTTTACCATGGATGATGAAAGGCTGAAAAACCCCAACAATATTTTTGGTAAAGATTATTTTGAAGAGCAGCTTGCACGTATTCGGGATATACGTAGCAGCGAAAGGCGTTTCTATCAAAAAATAACCGACATATACACCCAATGTAGTGCGGACTATAAGTTAAATACAAAAGCTACCAGAGATTTTTTTGCATGTTTGACGAACTAACAAAATATAAAAACAACGGGCACTTCTTTTTTGAAAGAGGACAAACTCTTTCAAAAGTTTGCAATGTGCCCGAACCGGCAGGAGTGTATTACATACTCATGTTACGTAAAGGAAAAATAGAATTGGTTTACATTGGAACATCTGGCACTATCAATCAGAAAGGAGAATTCAGTACGCAACTTTTACGAGGTAGAATAGATAACAGGCAAAACGGTACGAAGCGGCAACAATTCTTTGAAGAAATAATGTTGGAAAAAGAAATAGACGCATTAGACATATATTGGTTTGTGACCTTTGACAAAGATAATCAGCATCTTCCTTCTTATGTTGAAGCATTGTTATTGCAAAAATACTTCGACATGTATTGTTGTTTGCCTCAATGGAATAAAAGTTTCTAATAGACAGCCCAGACACAAAGTCAGGCTGTAGGTGTCCCTCTTTTTACGTAGTTGCGCAATTCATAGTTTTCGAGTAAAGCAACAAATTTTTATGATTTCTGTTTTTCTTTAAACCCCTTACTTTTAATTTGATTAACGAATCTTCATCCTTATGTTTTATTACTTCCTGATGAATATGTTCTCCATTTTTCAATTACGGCTTTAATATCGCCTGGCAATTCACTTTCAAAATTCATTTGTTTCTTTGTAACAGGATGAATAAATCCCAACTGCTGTGCATGTAAAGCGTGGCGCGGACAAAGTGCAAAACAATTATCTACAAATTGTTTGTATTTGGAGAATACAGTTCCTTTCACAATTTTATCACCACCATACGTATCATCGTTAAAAAGTGGATGCCCTATAGATTGCATGTGAACTCTTATCTGGTGAGTACGACCGGTTTCTAATCTGCATTCTATCAACGTGACATAATTAAATCGCTCCAAAACTTTATAATGAGTGATGGCTTCCTTGCCATGCTCTCCTTCCGGGTAAGTAGTAAATAGTTTCCTGAATCTTTGATGTCGTCCTACATGCGCAACCACCGTTCCTTCATCATCTTCAAAATCGCCCCACACCAAAGCGACATATCTGCGATGCACTGTATGGTCAAAGAATTGTTTGGCAAGATGTGTCATTGCTTTTGATGCTTTTGCCATTACCAAAAGTCCCGATGTGTTTTTATCTATACGGTGAACTAATCCAAAACGGGAAAGCTCTGTTTCATCTATTTCCGGATTTTGCTGTTTTAAATACCAGGCAACTGCATTCACCAAAGTGCCGCCGGAATTACCGCTCCCGGGATGAACCACCATTCCGGCTTGTTTATCAATCACCATCAGGTCATCATCTTCATACACAATTTTAAAAGGAATATTTTCCGGAACTATGACATTGCTTTCAGGAAGATAGGTTTGGTAAATAACAATTTTATCTTCCGGCCTTATTTTGTAATTGGATTTTACGGGCTTATCATTTACTAAAACTCTTTCTGCTTCTATTGACTGTTGAATTTTATTTCTTGTTGCACCTTCTATACGGCCCATCAAAAATTTATCAATGCGCAATGGCTCCTGGCCTTTGGCGCAAATAATAGTCTCCCTTTCAAAAAGTTCTTCGGCATCCTCTGGTATTTCTTCTTCTGTCATAAAGTTTTTTTAGGTATCAGGTTGAAAGTTCATAGTTCATAGTTCGTTCAACCATCAACAATTCAACAATTCAACAATTCAAATTTATCTTTGCAAATTAAAATCTTTGCATTGGAAAAACAGCACATCATTTTTGAAGACCTCGGGATCATCCATTATAAAGAAGCCTGGGATTACCAGGAAGAATTGGTGAAAAAAAATTTAGAAATAAAAGCAGAAGCTAGGAAAGCTGCAAGCAGTCAACAATCCGAACATTCAACATTCAACATTCAACATTCAACATTGAATCACCTTCTCTTCTGCGAACATCTGCCGGTTTATACACTTGGCAAAAGCGGGCATATTGAAAACGTGTTGTTGAATGAATCTGAAATGGAAGAAAAAGAAATTGAATTTTTCAGAACCAACCGGGGAGGAGATATTACTTTTCATGGCTTGCAACAAATAGTGGGTTATCCTATTCTGGACCTTGAAAAATTTTTTACCGACATAGGAAAATATATGCGTAGCCTGGAAGAAGTGATTATTCTGACAATTGCCGAATATGGAATCAGGGGCGAACGAAGCAAAGGTGAAACGGGTGTTTGGATAGAACCCGGAAGCCTGGGAAGAGAAAGAAAGATTTGTGCCATGGGTATTCGTTGCAGCAGGTGGATCACTATGCACGGTTTTGCTTTAAATGTAAATACGGATCTGAGTTATTTTAATAATATTATTCCCTGTGGAATTGTAAATAAACAAGTCACTTCTATTGAAAAAGAGTTGGGTGAAAAAGTGAATTTTGAAGAAGTAAAAGAAAAAGTAAAGAGGAATTTTGAAAAGGTATTTGATGCTCTTATTGAAGATAAGAAGCAGGGGTAAAGTTTGAGCTATCAGCAATCAACTGTGAGCGGTCAGTTTATTAAATTTACTTCAAATTCACTACTCACCATTCACCACTCATCTTATTTCATATCCTTCCGCATCAAGTGGTGGCATAGGCCTCCCGTCTTTAGGAATATAGAATTTATGACGTTCAACTATGATCCTGTTATTGTAAATTTCAAAAATATAAAGGCCCGCATGCCTGAAATTCGACTTGTCAAGTGTAAGGTAAGCCTCTGGAATTTTTTTTAGTTCAAACAGAAAATTGCCATTATCCTCATAAAACTTTATTGAATATTTATTTTTGGCGAAATCAGGCAGATAAATAATAACGTTGTTATCTTTCCCCGTATATACATGTTTGGAAGGAACAAATACATTCCTGAAATATTTCGGTACTTCCTTGACAACCGGTTTTTCTACTATCTCCATTTTTATTGCCTTGAGAGTATCTTTTACCGGCCTGTGTGATTGCGTAAAAATATAAGTACCACCTTCAAAAGAAATAAATAACCGATAATATTGGTTGGAAGGCACAAATTCTTTCGGATCGGTAAATCCGTTGATTCCCGGTTCCACATTTAAAACACTTCCTATTGTCGTAAAACCTTTAGTACTATCATCAGACCGTTGTATATTAATATTTGTAGCGTTGGTATAGGGATTGTTCCAGGAAACCAATACTTTTTTCCCCAATTCGGTAACTGTGATTTTAGGAAGAGTATCCTGTGCAAAAGATACCTTTAGTGTCGCAAAAAACAATATTATTAAAAGCGAAAATTTATGCATTTTGTAATTAAGCGAAGCTATTAGTTTTCCTGATTTGCAAATATAATCTCTTGTTAAAGAAAATAAAAGTTGGCTCAAAATTGAAGGATTAACGCTGAAAGCAAAAGCATTACGAAAGCGCCATTTCTTTTATTTACTTTTGGATTTATTAATTTAATCTATGACGTATAATTATCTTCCGCTTGACAAAAGCACACTCACTTTTCATCAGGTAAAGAATTTATTAAAATATAATCAGTCCGTTTCGATTACTTATGCTGCTCATGAAGCTATTTTAAAATGCCGTGATTACCTTGACAAAAAGTTGAATGTTTCAGATGATCTTTTTTATGGTATCAATACAGGTTTTGGTTTTTTGCAAAATGTAAAGATCAAAAGAGAACAGTTAAACACGCTTCAAAGTAATTTATTATTATCGCATGGTTGCGGACTTGGCGATGAAGTGCCCGCTGAAATTGTAAAACTTATGATCATGCTCAAAATAAAATCTTTGAGCTATGGTTATTCCGGTATTGGAATAGAAGTGGTGAAGCGCCTGATAGATATGTATAATAACGATGTGCTTCCGGTTGTATATACGCAAGGATCGCTGGGTGCTTCGGGGGATCTGGCTCCCCTGGCACATATTAGTCTTCCATTGATTGGCAAAGGAGAAGTAAGAATGAATGGTGAAAAAATGACTTCGGAAAAAGCCCTCAAAAAAATGAATTGGGATGCTATTTCTCTTCAAAGTAAAGAAGGCCTGGCACTGATAAACGGGACTCAATTTATGAGTGCTTACGGAATGTATAATCTGATCAAATCAGAAATTTTGTTGAATTGGGCTAATGTAATTTCTGCTATTTCTTTTGATGCGTTTGATTGTAATGCAGAATGCTTTTATGAAAAATTGCA
>DASSHD010000120.1:0-6593 GCA_035693085.1 Hanamia sp.
AGTTTTTACACGCAACCACCACCAAAAAATAAATTCGCATTATTAGCTACCGGCTACGACACTAACGGAAAAGAGATAAATGGCAAGTATCATATTTATCCTGAATTAGCTCCCGCAGGACTTTGGACAAACCCTGTTGATTTGAGTAAATTCATCATTGAAACGCAACTTTCTTATGAGGGAAAATCAAACAAAGTTCTTTCGCAAACTACGACCGAAGAAATGTTGACTCCCTTTAAAGGCAGCGATGCCGGTCTGGGTGTGTTCGTTGATTCTATCGGCAACAGAAAGTACTTTCAACATGGAGGTTCAAATGAAGGTTTCAAAAGCCAATACTTTGCAAGCCTTACAGGAGGTGATGGCGTTGTGGTAATGGTGAATTCAAACCAGGATGGAATTTTACGTGATGTTATTAATAGTGTTGCCCAGGCATACAATTGGAAAGATTTTTACAAGCCTGTAAAGATAAAAACAGTAAATGTACCTGATGATACGCTCCAACGATACGTGGGTATTTATTCTTTAAATCAAATTAATATTTCAGTTTTTAAAAAAGGCAATAATCTGTTTCTGTCGCAAAATGGCGGCGCTCCCATGCAATTGTTTTTTACATCCAATACAAATTTTTTACTAATGGAATTTCAGGCAAATAATATAAAATTTGAAAAGAATAAAACCAGCAATAATTACGATATTGTTTTAAAAGACGGAGATAACGATGTAAGATTTGTAAGAAAATAATCTTTATTTATGTTTATAACTTTCACGCTTCAGCCAGATATTCATAATACAGTAAAACAACAATTAACCCTTATTCTTATTTTGATGAAATTAGAAAGCCCATATTTGCCTGCCGACCGGCAGGTTGGTTCATCTGCTGAAACTATTTCTGATAGTTTAATTTGACAATTTTTTTCATTGCCTCTTCGGCAAAAGCATTAATTGTAATTGTTCTGAGATAATTTTTGTTTTCCATTTTCTTTTCAATTTTTATTTAGACAGGTGTAACACCAATCTGGGCCATTATTGTCATTGGATTGAATTCAGTATGATGGAACAGAACCTTTCCGCCAACAATGTTGAAGATGTCTATTAAATAGAGTTTAATTGACTTTCCTGTTGCCGGAACTCCGTTAAAATCACCTGTGTGTTTAGCAATCCATTTTCCACTGACAGCAACATTATTTTCTTCTTCTATAAACACATCAAATTCATGACGGGCTTCAAATGACGATTTCATCATATCCATCATACGCAAATGTTCTTCGGCACCTATCGGCATTGGAGAAATGGGATTTCGAAACTGATATTTATTATCCATCAGGTTTTTAATGGTGGTAACATCATTTACCTCCAGAGCCGAATACCATGCTTTTACAATTTCTTTGTTTGTCAATTGTTTATTTTTTAAAGTTATTGGGGCATTCCTTTTCCTTCATTAATAAATTGTACCAGGCTATTCGTAATATGACCATCCCAACCCACTTCACAATCTTTATAACACTCTACACCAGGAACTAAACCTATGTGAGTGAAATCAATTTTTGTTTTGTTATGTTCAGGTGAAATTTCAAAAACCACTTCAGTGCCGTTCCATTCTTTTTTTGCTTTAATCCAGTGCAGATTGCAGTCAGTTACTTTCCAAACTACTTTTTTGCCCGGTATCAATTCACTGATTTGAAAATCAACAAATGTGTCGCCAAAGTGAACGCTGAATTTATCGTTAAGTTTTGCTGCTTTGCCAACAAATTTTTTTGCCCACCAGCCGTTTACCTGGCTGATTTTTTTCATTGCTTCTTCCGGGGAAGCATTAACCATAATGGTCCTGTGATAATTTTTGTTTTTCATTTTATGATATATTTTTATTGTTTATGTTTTTTATTCAGGTGAATAAGTTCCGGATATCATTTTTATAGACTGTTATTTTTGATACTTACTCGGGTATCATAATATCCTTCCAATCCCGAATCACAAATGATTTCACAAGGCCTTCAAGTATGAAAGGATCTTCGGTTACAAATTGTTCTGCCGCTGCACGGGTTTTAAAAATGGCCATGTTTCCCCCACCGTCAAAAGGGCCAATACCGATAACTTCGCCCCTGGCCTTGTATTTATCTAATACAACTTTGTGTCTTGGAAAAACACTCATAATAGTTTCCATACTTGCTCCTGAGGGTTCTCCGATTACTACTGCTTTCATATATGTGTTGATTTATTAGTTAACTTCTGTTGATTTAAAATTTTTACCAAAATTATTGTGGATTTCCTTTTCCTTCATTGATAAAACTTAGCAAGCTGTTGGTAACATGCCCATCCCAACCTTTTTCGCAAACATCGTAGCACTCAACACCAGGAACTAATCCAATGTGAGTGAAATCAATTTTTGTTTTGTTATTTTCTATCGAAATTTCAAAAACAACTTCGGTATTATTCCATTCCTTTTTGTCTTTGAACCAGGGCAAATTACAGTCGGTAACTTTCCACACCGTTTTTTTGCCTGGCACATATTCGCTGACAACAAAATCAACAAAAGAACGCTCTCCATTCAATTCTCCAAACGGAACTTTAAACTTGTCATTCAGTTTTTCGGCACTGCCGGAAAAATCATGTTTCCACCAATGATTTACTTCGCTGATTTTTTTCATTGCTTCTTCGGGGGAAGCGTTCACTATAATGGTTCTGTGATAATTTTTGTTTTCCATTTTTACTCGTTTTTAATTGTACTGCAAAAATAGAAAGCGGTATCAAGATAAAATTGTAAAAATCGGAACTTGCTACCGGCAGGCAGGGGTACTACCCTCTGTAATAACTTTCACCGAAGTCGTTTGTTTGCTTTTCAAATTTTACAGGCGGCAATCCCGTAAAGCGTTTGAAATCTTTAATAAAATGAGATTGATCATAATACAACTCGTAAAAATCGTTTTTGAAAAATGATTTTTCATCACCGTTGATAAATGCCTGAAAGTATTGTTTGAACCGAATAATAGAACACAAATTTTTTGGGCTTATTCCCAGTTTATCATTGAATTTCACATTCAACCAGCGACTGGTATAGCCTGTTCTCTTTTCTAATTCTTTAACGGTTATTTTTCCTTTTGAAGCCCTTATTTTTTCTATGCAATACTCAAAAATTAAATCTTCAGCGTGCAACGAAAGTTGTTTTAGTAAGAACTGCTGTAATACAATTATTTTTTGTTGCAATGATGTTGTATTATTCATTTGTTCTACCAATTTCTTTCCTGTGTTTCCCAACACATCACTCAGAGAATAAATTTGGTTTTGAATATCATTAAGACTAAAATGAAAAAAACGATATGCCCCTTGCGGATTAAATTCAATTCCAATAGTTTCTGTAGCAACATCGTCATCAGCGTCTAATATAACAGGGACATCAATTACACCCGCCAGTGTAATGTCGTGTTCTTTTGAGGTAAATGTTTTTCCATTTATTGCAGCAACAATTCCGTTTTGATAAGAAACCGTGAGTTTGATATTCCCGTTCGGTACAACCAATTTCATATCCTCAACAGGCATTTTCCCGCTACTTTCAAAAATCCACATTTTTTCGATGTAGGGTTTTAGCAAAAAATGAGGTTCAATATGACGAAATTGTAATTGCATTTTGCTTTCTCTAAGGTATGGTTTTTTGGATTTTTTCTTCATGAAACGCTACATCTATTTACAGTAGCAAACGTCGGCGCCATATTGGAATTATTGATTTTGAACCACAACGGGTTGAAAATATAAATTACAAAATATGAAAGAGTAGTTGCCGAACTCTGTTCCAAAATGCTATTTTTTTTTAGGTACTACTTTCGGTTTTAATTTGGGAAATATTGCTAAAACAAAGAGAAGCTGAATTATTGTTAAAGCGGCAATGCTAATATAAGTATTTATAAAACACAACAAAGCGCCAATTGCATATAGAGACTGGGCAACAATCCCTCTATGAATCATTGCTTTCTTTATTTCAGTAATTTCGATAATGTTACTTTTAAAGTAATTATGTTTGTCAGCATAACTGAACATGCGGCTAAGCATTATGCCTAATAGGAAGAGATTAAGCCAATAAATACCAACAGCAAATTTGAAGGTAATATACTCACTTAAAAAAGCAGTTGTGAACGGAATTATAGTAACAAAAAGTAAAAAAGAAAGATTAAGCCAGTTATAGTTCCTATCACTTTTTTCGATGAAATAAAATTGTGTAGTGTGTGCTGTCCAAAAAATACCAAGAGTCATAAAACTTAAAAAATAGGCTAAGAGTTTTGGAGTAAGCTGAGAAAATGCAATGATCAGGTCTTTTTCAGAAGAGATATTTTCACTGATTGGCACCCTGATATCGAGGACAAGTAATGTCAATGCAATAGCAAATACTCCATCACTTAAGAATTCGATGCGTTGAATACCTTGTCCTGAAATTTGGTTATATCGTCTCATGTGTTTAAACCTGTTTTGATAAGTAGCGAATAACGTTTTAAGTCTTGCAGCAGGCGGAGAAATAAAATTCCTCCTGCCCGAATCCCGCACACTTTCAGGATCAAATTTATTTTAAAAAATTCATTTTACTATTATCGCTCAACAAAGTTTTTCTTCCGGGACCGTTGCCGAATCAAAAACTAAAGCCGAATGTAAATACAAAAAGATGTTATTTGTTCATTTGCTGGAACTACTGCTGATAGAGAGTTACAGCCGATTGTTATTCCTTCAGCCAGCTATTGCCAAGCCTAATATTAAACGCATAGTAATCAGACGTTAATCTTGAAATATATCTTTACCGAATATTTTATTAAATTTCATAGTTATTCTTTTGATGTCTATAACAATTTCATTTAATAAATCCTTATAACAGGCCGATTTAAATTTATATTTCGAAACATCTTCCAATGCTTGCTTGAAATCAGTATAATTTTCAATAGGGATTTTATTGTGTCCAATAACTAAACCGTTTCGTGATGAAAAGCCTACCAATGACAAAAAAAAGCATAGTTTTCATATTCTCCAAATAGCTTGGTAAATTCATAAACTTTACTGTGGGATAGCTGTGAAAAATATCTTTGTCTTCTTGAATTAATTGGTTCTGTATATTGTATTAAGGAATCAAGAGTATCATAAATAACCTTAGTAAAATAATCTTTAAACCAAATTGGAAAATATTTTTTCTGAAAATCCAAAAAAGTTAATCCCGTAATATTTGTATTTCTCATATACTCGATAGCGCCTTTTTGAAATCCCTTATTGCTTATTATGTAACCTATATTCCCACCTGTCTCGCTCATGACAGTCATAAATGAGTGTACAACTGTTTGAGGGACTTTTTTATTCCAAAATTTACATTCTATAATGTAACTTATTTGGTCTACACTTTTAGAGTCAATGCCATAGACATCGATATTTGTTTTCCCTCTAGGTGTATTTAAAGCTTTATTTGTTTCAGCGGAAATTCCTACTTCACATAGCAAGGAACAGACATTCTCCTGAAGATCATTCCAGTTTTTCAGATTTATACTATATATCATGAAGCAATTCTGTTTTACTTGCACCCAACGTTAAGGCTTGGCTTGGCTGGTATTCAATAAGTTCTTCGCTCGAACGCCGCAATAACGAACCCAATGCCGAAGATAAAACAAAAGCCGAACAATGGATTTTCAGCCCGGAACTAATGATGAATAGCGAACAAAAGCTGATGTTTATTCCTTCAGCCAGAGATAGCAGCAAACCCAATGTTGGCTTGCAGTACTTGTTTAGTCAAACCAATGTTCGTAAAAAGAACTACTATTTGTGTTTCTATTTAACTTTTCTGAATTACATTTTTTGCATAAAAGTTGAACATTTGTCGGGCCGTTTACTCCAAATAAGTCAAGAGGAACTATATGGTCAAAATTTTGAGATTCTAACTTATTAATTACGCCTGATAAGTCTGTTGTACATATGACACAACGCCCTTTGTCTCGGTGATAAACAGCTTTTTTAACCCAATTTGGAATAGTTGTCCTTTTTACTTTTCCATTAATCGTAAGTTCATTTCTTGAAAACTTAAACTTATCAAAATCTCTTGAAATAATAATATTGAATTGTTGAAGTAGTTTTCTGTTTGAAAACAAAATATAGAAAACGTCATCACAAAGTTTGTCTGCCAATAGCTCAAATTTTTTCTTGTTCAGTTTATACCAATTTAGAACTCGATTTTTTGAAGTTGTTGAATAATCGTCTTCATCATATTTAATTTGCAAAAAATTTATTCCAATGTCATATTGTGAAAATTGATTCTCTAAAAAATCTAATTCAAAAACTCCTTCGATTACATCTTCTGGTCTTTGATTAAATAAATTTTCATTGTCCATTAAAAAGCACTCTTTAATGTAATGATGTAGGAGAGTGCGCCGGTTAAATTTAAGTGCTGACTTTTTTGTGATTTCTAAAGACTTTTTCTTGTTCTCAAAGATTAATGGAACACCAATTTCAATACCTTCTTCAACGGTTGAAGCAGTTTTGTAAACTTGGTGTAAAACAAATTCTCTCATTTTTTTGGTTTTGTCGCAATGAATATTCGGTCGTACTGCAGCCAATACTAAAATAGCCGCAATTCAATT
>DASSHD010000121.1:0-2670 GCA_035693085.1 Hanamia sp.
CGCAACGGATAATTTTGTGTATTATCTTTTCCTTCCCGCGGAGGATGCGAAAATCCTCCGTTATCCGACATGAAAATGATGATGGTATTTTTTGTCAGCTTATTTTTCTCTAAATAACCCATCAATTTCCCGAGGCTTTCATCCATTCCTTCTACCAAAGCACAATAGGCGGCTTCGGGTTCAGAGTATCCTTCATCAATATATTTTTGAATAAATCTTTTATCAGCATTGTAAGGAAGATGAACAGCATAATGAGCCATATACAGAAAGAATGGCTTCTTTTCCATTTGCGCTGTATCCATTGCCAGCATCGCTTCTTCGGTTAAATCTTGCGTAAGAAAAGTTGGCGTTCCCCAGTATTGTTGCATGTTGGGAATATCTGCCTGTAGAATAAAATGATTTGGCTTATATCCAAAGTCATCTTCTGCAAGATAAGATGCAGGATTACCGGCAGCGCTGCCTCCAACGTTTTTTATAAACCCTAAATTCAATGGATTGGCTCCGATAGTCTGATAGGCACCAAAATGTGCTTTACCGCATTGTATGGTATAATAACCGTTGTCTTTCAGGATCTGTGGTAACGGGGTGGCATACACGCTTTTTGGCTGATTGGGAATTGGTGATAATCCGTTTACATTCCAGTCCGGAATTTTTAAAATACTGTCTTTCCCATCAACGGCTTTATCTTTAAACGCTGTCCAGTTGGTAACCCTGTGATGTGCAGCATTCATTCCTGTCATAAGGCTCACCCGTGATGGCGTACAGATAGAATTAGCGTAAGCATTGGTAAACTTCATGGATTGCTCTGCCAGCCTTTCCATATTGGGTGTTTGAAACTTTTTGTTCTGAGCAGTTGTACTGTCCCAAAAAGGAACAGAAGTATCCTGCCAGCCCATATCATCTACGAGGAAGAAAATGATGTTGGGATGTGTTGATGTTTTTTGCTGAGCAAATAAGGAATGTACTGAAATGAGCATCAAAATAAAAATCCTCAAAAAATGTTTGCTTACTGTATTGCTTTTAAGAGACATAGATGATGTCGTTTATATTAATTAAAGAAAACTCAATCCAATGTTTTGTAAAACGATTTCTGCGAAACCACATATCCCAAAGGGCTTACCACCGTTACAATTCCTTCTCCATTAAACAAGTCATCTATTTCAAAATCAACCTTCTCTCCTGGCTTTATTTCCGGCAGATTGTACTCTTTATAATTTTTATAATCCCCGGTACTGTCAGATAAATATAATTTATACCCACGAACGATATGTTGTGGCAGTCCTATACTTCCAAATATCAGAATATTTAGTTTTCCTTTTCCCAATTGTTGTGCTTGCTGCACTTCTACCGGTGAACTTAGTTCACGCAAAACTTTCATAGAAGGTTTGGGATTTCCGTACATGTCGTAAATGCCATGAATTCTTCTTCTGTACTTATTGTCTTCATGCGTACCGGGATAATGAGTGCGATAATCTGTCAAATCAAAATAAATAGCACCTTCTATGTAAGGCTTACTTTCATAAAGGCTGATATGATAAATCATATCCTGTAAACGTCTTTCATCACCACCTCTGAAATTAGGTTCGCACAATCCAAACTCAGAGATAATAAATGGTTTATCAGGATAAGAAAGATGAACACTATCAAGGTAAGAACCAATCTCACCCACCGGTAAAGCCCACCAGCTTCCGCCATATTCATTCATCATCAGGTAATCTCCATCAGCAGCGGCATCAGGAACAAATTTCGGATTGTTGTAAAAACTTGTTGTGAGCGTATTGCTCACATAAGCTACATGCCTTGAGGGATCTAATGAACGTGCCTTGCTAATCAAATCGGCAATCATTTGTTTCATATCAGGATCACGTCCTCTTAATTCATTTCCGACGCCCCATGAAAATATAGAAGGATGATTGTACAAGTTGCGAACCATCGTTTCCAACTGCCTCATAGCAATTCTCCTAATGGTGTCATTGGCGGGCGTTTCAGGGCCCCAAAGAGGAACTTCCTGTTGAACAATAATTCCATTCCTGTCACAAAAATCATAAAATACATCGCTTTGCTGAAAATGCTCGCGGGTAAAAATGGTGTTTACATTCTTCATCAATTTTCCCATGCGGATAATTTCTGTATCAGGTTCTGCAAATCCAAAATCAGGATTGGAACCGGCGGTCCATTCCACACCCATTAGTTTGACTCTTTCTCCATTTAAAAATGTTTGCCCTTTTACAAATTTTATTTCCCGAAAACCTACATTGGTGCTTATTTTATCTATGCCTTTTTTACCGTCCATAATGGTAACACTTACCCGGTAAAGATTGGGAAAATCAAAATGCCAGGGATGTATTTTTGGGAATGAAAAATCAACGATGGCTTCATCATTTTTCCATTCAGGCTTTGCAGTGGTAGAAAGAATTGTATTGTGCGTAGGTTGATTTTCTTCAGTAACAGTTATTTTGAAATTGATACTTTTATCAGGCTTATCATACCCGAGTCTTACTATCAACATTCCTGAACTATCGGCAACATTCAATTTCGCTTCTGCATGAATATAATTAGCAGAAGGTTTTCCTGAAACAATGATTGAGACGGGCCGTATAATGCCGCCATCATTTGGCCAATCGAACGAACTTCCGAACGGCACTTTATTCCTTCCATAATCGTTGTCCA
>DASSHD010000122.1:0-8348 GCA_035693085.1 Hanamia sp.
GAGGTTTGGCACCTCGATGTCGGTTCGTCACATCCTGGGGCTGGAGAAGGTCCCAAGGGTTCGGCTGTTCGCCGATTAAAGTGGCACGTGAACTGGGTTCAGAACGTCGCAAGACAGTTCGGTCCCTATCTGTGATGGGCGCTAGAAAATTGAGAGGACATGACCTTAGTACGAGAGGACCGGGTCGTACGTACCGCTGGTGTATCTGTTGTGCCGCCAGGTGCAGTGCAGAGTAGCTATGTACGGATAGGATAAACGCTGAAAGCATCTAAGCGTGAAACCAACCTCAAGATGAGTTTTCTTTTAAGGGTCGTCAGAGACTATGACGTTGATAGGCTATAGGTATAAAGGCAGTAATGCCAAAGCCGAGTAGTACTAATTGCCCGTAAGCTTTATTTTTTTATTAGTATTACAACTTTCCCTTTATGTTAATTTATTAGCGGTTAGCTCTTAGCTTTTAGCTTTTAGCTTATTGCCATCTCTTTATGGTGGTTTTGCCGAGGGTGTTCACCTCTTCCCATACCGAACAGAGAAGTTAAGCCCCTCATGGCCGATGGTACTACACAACAATGTGGGAGAGTAGGTAGCTGCCATGATTATTTAAACCCTTCCGATTATATCGGGAGGGTTTTTTTGTGTGCGGAAGTAATTGGATTTTTAAATATCATATTGCTTTAATGACCGAACGAGTTTATTTTTTATTGTAGTTGATAAATGTTGCGGCGAGATAACTTTTACATTTTCACCATAAGAAAGGATCATTCTTTCCAATTCAAAATTGACGATAAGCTCTAAGGCTACAATTAAAGTCTTATCGCCAGTCCATTTAGATTTTTGAGAACCATGTAATGGCTTACTTTCAATGTATTTGCAGGTATCACCATTAAATTGAAGTGTGATTTTTTCTGCTGTTTTTCCTTCCGGCTTGGTAACACCAATGATATCTTCAAAATATTCATCCCAATCAATATGATCATTTGCGTGATATTTTTCTTTCTTTTCGTTTATTTCAACAATTCTGTCCAATGCAAGATTCCAATCATACTTTTCTTTTTCAGGATTGTATCCAAATAGAAACCAGCGGTTATTATACTGCTTTAAATAATAAGGGTGAAGAATGATTTGATAAGGGCTTTTACTTTTGAAATCCTGGTAGGTAATGAGTAGCGCTTTTTTGTAAGTAATAGCATTAAAGAGTTCACCAAGATTTTCGATTCCTTTCAGATATTGATTGGCGTCAAAACTCATTACAGGCTTGCTTTGTTCGTTTACTGAAATCCCTTCCTGTAATTTTGGTAGTAGTTCATGCATCATTTCAAATTGTGGCATCCCTTTAAAGTGTGAAAGAACTTTGATAGCAGACTCTATTTGTGTAATCTCTGCTTCATTTAAAGGCATATTATTGATGGAGAACGAAGTGTCCGCGTATCTGTAAAAAATGCGTTTCCCATCGTATGTTCTTGTTAGATCAACATTCCAGCCCTCGCTGCTCTCCATGAATTCAATATCCGTTAATATCTGTCTACGGCTGATTCCATTACTTGCAGAATCCATTTCTACCAATACTTTACTCACTTCTTTAATAAGATCATCAATGAAATATTTTTTACCCGGATTCCTAAAACATTTGTCCAGAACCTTATACCTGATAAGTGGCATTTTTGTAATTGCCATAAAAAAATTGAATGTTGAATACAAAGTAAATTAAAAAGAATTATTATTGTGCAGTTACTTTGCACAGTTGATACTTTCTTTTGTGCCTGTTCTTTGAATGTCCGCTTGAAGATTTTGATTTTGCCATCTGTTATTCTAAAGTGATTTGGTATAAAAATCGGATGGTCTGTTTCGGGAGTAATCCTGTTAACTGAATGTTGGTTTCGTTATTGTTGAGCGTATCGTTCCAATAGCGCGAAAACGTTAAGGTATAATGCGTATTATTCGTATTATATAGTATTGCAGACAGTTGTTATGAAGATTACTTTTCCAGACAACCCCTGCTAATTTCATAAATAAAGAAAACAAAAGCGGCATTCAATGGACATTTTTTAAAAAACAAAATGGAACTGCAAGAAGAAAATATCACGTTTATAAAAGATGCTTTCAATAAAATGAAGAGCAAAGAAGAGTTTGTAGCTCTTCTGAATTATACAAAAATTCTGGCGTATGGCGAAAAAGCAATCCCTTTTGAATTAAAGCACATCAACTATCATAGTAATCCTAAGTTCAATAAAAAACACTATACTCAATTTTCGATCAAGAAAAAATCCGGCGATGGACGAATCATCCATTCACCGTCTAAAGGTTTAAAAGCAATCCAGAAATGCCTGAACCTTATTTTTCAGACTATCTATAATGTAAATGCCGCCGCAACGGGATTCGTTCCAGGAAGGTCAATTGTAGATAATGCAAAAAATCATACCGGTAGTTTGTATGTTTACAATATTGACCTGAAGGATTTCTTTTCCGCTATAGAAGCCGGAAGGATTTGGAGGAGGCTTCAACATCCGCCTTTCAATCTGAATGAAAAAGCAGGAAGAAAAGAATTAGCCAATATCATTACCTGGCTTTGCTGCCATGAAATGGAAGTGGAACGATTGGATGAAAATAATGAGTGGCAAAAAGTAAAGCGAAGTGTATTACCACAAGGGGCGCCAACTTCACCCACGTTGACGAATATCATTTGTCAGCAATTGGATTTTTATCTTTCTGCGGTTGCTAAAAGATTTGGGTTAAAATATAGCCGCTATGCAGATGATATTACCTTCAGTTCAATGTACAATGTGTTTCAAAAAGATAGTGATTTTTTGAAAGAATTGAGTCGTATTATTATAGAACAACATTTTCATATTAAAGAAAGCAAAACGCGTTTGCAAAAGCAGGGATATCGCCAGGAAGTAACTGGATTATTGGTAAATGAAAAACCCAACGTGCAGAAGCGTTATGTAAAGGAGTTGAGAATGTGGTTGTATTATTGGGAACAGTATGGATATGCAAAAGCAAACATCTATTTTTCACAAAAATATAAAGCGGATAGAGGGCATGTGAAAAAAGGTAAACCTAATATGATGAATGTGATAGCTGGGAAGTTGGAATATTTGAAGATGGTGAGAGGGGAAGGGAATGCTTCCTACAATGAAATGAAAAGAAGATTTGACTTATTGATAAATAATCAGACTATCTTAATTTCTAAGGAAGCAAGCCACCTTGATGATGTTTTAAATAAGCTTCTCACTATCGGATTAAATGACGCAATGAATTTTTATAAAAGAAAAAAATAAATAATAGATTGACAGACTCAAATTCAACAATTAAAGAACAATTCCTTGAAACTGAAAAGGACATATTTGTGAAAGCAGTTTCAGGAAATATTTATTCACTAATGAATAATTTACGAAATAGTAGTTCGGATACCCTTTATCAAAGAAGATGGGTTTGGGAACTTCTTCAAAATGCTATGGATACAACCAATAATGAAAGGGATACATTAATTAGCATCAAACTAGATTCCGAAGATTTTACACTTTCTTTTGCACATAATGGAAATCCATTTACAGTGGACAACATTATGAGACTTGTACATCAACAATCGTCTAAACCTAGAAAGGTTATTATGAAGGAAAGAAAAAGGACAATTGGAAAATTTGGGACAGGTTTTATCACAACACATCTATTATCAGAAAAAGTAACATTGAAAAGTACCATCAGAGCAAATGAAAATGGACATAAATATTTTGAGTTATTACTTGATAGATCAGGACAAAATGAATCGGAGCTTTATAATGGTATAAAAAATGCAAGAGAAGTTTTGTTAAGCTTGGATTTGCTTCCTGACGTAGAACGTTACAATAATGATGAAATGAATACTAAATTCATTTATCATTTAGACGAAAATAGCATTGAGACTGCTAAAATAGGTATGGAAGATTTAAGGCGATGTTTACCGTTTACAATGGCATTTGTAAAAAGTATTTCGCAGGTTTCACTAAACAATAAATTGATCTATAAATATTTAGGTGCGGAAGAAATTACAAAAGGATTTTTTCTTCATAAAATAAATATTACAGACACCGGTAACAGGTATATTTTGACTTTAGAAAGCGAGAAAGAAGATGCTACCATTGCAATCGAAGTATTAGTGGAAGATAAAAAGATCACGTTAATTCCTTTGGATGAAAACTGTTCCAGGCTGTATTGTAATTACCCGTTCATTGGAACTGAAGATTTCCATATTCCTGTTGTCTTTAATAGCTCAAGTTTTAATGTTTATCAGGAAAGAAGAAATGGAATAATCTTAAAAGATGCAGACACCGAAGAGATTAGAGAAAATAAAATAATTATTAAAGAGTGTGCGAACCTATATAAATCCTTAATACAGTTCATTGGAACTAATGTATATGAGATAAAGGAAACTTATATTTTGGCTGACATAAACCAGCCATTTAATTATGAATGGTTATCCAAAAAATGGTATGATACTGAAATATTAAAGCCTATCCAAAAATATCTACTACATGCGCCGTTTGTAGAAGTGAATAATTCTGATGAGAAATCTAATATTCTTCAAGAAGATGAAAGCATTAAAATATGGTTTCCTGCGAACAAGGATATCAAAATCCTAGAGAATATTTGGTTATTGGCGAGTAATTGGTTGACCTTTATACCAAAAGATTATCAATATAAAAAGTGGAACCAGAATCTTTTTGAAGGTTGCCCTAAACTTACTATTGCAGTATTCTGTAATGGTCTTAATAAACTTGGAAAAATAAACGAATTAGAAAATAAATTGCAAACAAATATCTCATCTTTTAAGAATAGTATAGAGTGGTTAAACACACTTTATTCAATTATTGATAATGATGCAGATTCGACAAAAAAAATAAATACTAATAAAATCGCAATTTTCCCAAATCAAAATGGAGATTTTACAATAAAATCACACCTCTCTTTAGATGGAGGCGATATTCCTGAAGAGTTAAAAAATATTTTAGCCAGATTGGGTGTTGATTGCAGGAAAAAACTATTGCATAAGGATGTTTTTCTTGACGGAGGGATCGCAATTGATAGAGAAAAGGTGGTGGAGTTTAAAAATATTGCCAGTCAAATTAAAGATCAGGTTATTATTCACTATTCAAATAAAATGAAAGGGGTTGTTTTATCAGAAAATGTTCTTAAGACGTTTAGAGATTTATATTTTTGGTTAGTTGAGAATCCTAAAGCAGGAGACTCTTTCGGTGAATTATATACAAACAAAGAAATATGGCTTTTAGATGGGGCTACAATAAAAAAGATTTTTGAACACAATAGTAAAACTAAACTTTTATTAGAAAAATATGGTGCTGCTGACTTAGATGAACTTGAAAATCTTCTTGAAAAAATAGAAAGAAAGCAGAAAGAATCAATTAGCCCCTTTAGCGCATTAACTGCTTTAGGCATAACATCAAAAGATGATTTGGAAAAAGCAATAAAAGAATTCGCAACGGACAAGGAAATGTCCAATGCATTGCAGCATATTTCAATTGCGGATATTGAAATGTTAGAAGCAGTATTGAAAATGATTGAGAGATCGAAACTTAATATAAAAAATTTATTGGCATTAAAGAGTGATTATGATTGCTCAAGATGGACGGAAGATAGCTTGACCACGATTTCCGGTGTCCTAAAAAATGGCAGATCTATAAAATTAGTTGTTCGCCCCGGAGATGGAAGCCAGATAATATTATTTTATCCGGAAGAGTACAAGGTATTGGAAGATGAAAATAATGAGTTGTGGTATGATAAGGAAGGAAAGGAACAAGGGGAATATTTCTTAGGGCGATTTCTTAAAAAAACGAAAGTCAATCGGATGCCATTATAAATGAGGATTTATTATGTCAAATAAAAAAGAGAACTTAATAAAATTATTAGAATTTATTGATGAGGTTTCAAATGAACCAGGCAATGAATGGTTTAAAGAGAAATTATATACTAAATTTCGGGAGCCGAACTCTCCAGCGATAGATGAAATTTATGAGTATTGTATCAGAAAAATTATTGCGGATCAAGCGGATAAATTTTATAATGATTTTAAATTACTTCCTATAAAAGAAAAATTAATTAAGGATTTTATTCGAATGGAACAGTTCCGGAGAGAGGATAATTTTGAGGATTTTTGTTTGGGGATGCATCAACAATTTGAGGCGATTGTAAATTTTCTTTGTGATACACAAGAAGAATTTTGTAATAAAATTATTTTAGATAAAAATAAACCTGCATACAGAATAAAAAATAAGGATAAAACTTATTCTGAATACAAGTTATGGCAGTTAATCTTAACCACATTTAAAACTCAAGATGATGCGAATAAAATATTTGATCAGAAAATTATACGGTGGGAATATCCTTTTAAATTAAAAGCAGTTATCTATTACTATTGTTTTGATGGTAAAATTTGGGACTACTTTCGATTTAAGGACTATTATGATCTTCTAAACGAAATTTATCAGTCACGAAATCTAAATCATAGAGGTGGTTACCAGACTGAGAATCAAAAATTAATCACGTTAAGAATTTTGAGTGAAAAACATAAATATTATTTCAAATTTTTGGGCTTGTTGGAAGATTTTACAACAAAGACTAATTCAAAAACTATAATTTTATGCAGCTAACCACCAAACTCATCCAGCTTCTTCTCTGCAAATCGGCACCGTTAAAAACGGGCAATGTAAGAAACAAGACATCATCGTTGAAACTGAAGGACAATACACAAAGCAGATTTGTGTATCAATTTGGGTGAAAAAAATAATGAAAGTCAACTAGTGCCGGGTAACTTTCTTAAATTGACTTCGATATAGAAAGCCGCGAATTCAGTGGCAGATGGTACACCGATGTAAAAACCTGGAAAATTGAAACAACAGATTCACTTCATCAGGATAAAATTGAAAATGCAAGTGAACTAAAGATTGATAGTATAGATAATGAGGAAGACGAATTGCATTTTAATATCTTTTGTTGTGCAGTTTCTCTGCATAATTGATGTTCATATTTCCTTTTCAAATTAACAGTATGAGTATATTCAATCACTTTCAAGACCTTACCTTAAGCAACGATCAAAACCTGGCATTGGAGAAGTTGGAGATCTTTTTAAATAGTCTTACACAGGTCTTTATGCTAAAGGGTTATGCAGGAAGTGGTAAGACAACTATTTTGAAAGGCTTGGTTGAATACCTTTCATCTATCGAAAAGGAATTTGCATTAATGGCGCCCACAGGCAGGGCTGCCAAAGTAATTCGTGAAAGAACCGGCCAGGAAGCCTTTACAGTTCACAAAGGTATTTATAGTTATGAAGAACTAACTGAAGTTGATGAAGGAGAATCGTTTTTCTATTATTATAAAATCCGTAACAATGTAGATGTCGCCAATAAGATCTTTATTATAGATGAAGCTTCTATGCTCTCAGATGCCAAAAGTGAAGGAGAATTTTTCCGATTTGGTACAGGGCATTTACTTTCAGATTTAATTTCGTTTACCAGGGTTAATACAAATACTGCACATTCAAAAATTATTTTTGTAGGTGATCCATGCCAGTTAGCACCGGTTGGTGATAATAGTTCAAAAGCCTTTGATGCTGCATACTTAGCTGAAAAATATGGAGTAAACAGTGATCAGGTAGAGATGAAAGAGGTTATGCGTCAATGCAGCGAAAGTGGAATTTTAAAAGCCGCATCTGAATTTCGAAAATCAATAACATCGGATTTTTATAATAACTTCAATCTGAGAGAGAATGGCCTGGATATTTTCAATCCTTCTTCTGCTTTGTTTCTGGAAACCTGGGAAAAAGCAAGTAGCCCTAAAATCATTATAACTTATAAGAACAAAACCTGCCAGGGCCTGAATAGTCAGATTAGGCGATTGAAATTTGGGAATGTAGATTTGCCTATTCAAAAAGGCGATATTGTGATAATCGGCGGCAATAATTATCGTAAAAACGTTTTCAATGGCGAGTTTGCAGTAGTTAATGAAGTTTCGGAAAAACCTACAAAAAGAATTATCAAGTTTTATGGGAAACCTGCTTCAAAAAGCTCATCTGAAAAAAGTCTGGCAAAAGAAGTTATTTTGAGTTGGAGAGCCATTGAATTGGTTTTCCCTGATGCGGAAAGTAACAACAAAATAGTTACGGGGCAGATGTTGGATAATTTTCTGGATGGTGATAATAACTTAACGCCGGAAGAAATGCAGGCATTATATGTTGATTTTAAAAATCGTCATAAGGAACTAAAACCGAAATCAGAAGAATTTAAAGAATCCATCATCAATGATGAATACTTCAATTGTTTGAAAATGAAATATGGTTATTCTGTCACTTGTCACAA
>DASSHD010000123.1:0-7340 GCA_035693085.1 Hanamia sp.
ATTTAGGGATAAACTATGATTCCACATGGGAAAGAGAAGTTGCTACTTATGGCCCTTATGCGCCTAAAAAGAGGATTGTCTCTGCTAAATCTCCCTACCATTTACTTGTTTGGCCTTACGTTGATGCACTCAATTATTACATTATTCGCTATGCAGATGTTTTATTGTGGAAAGCTGAGTCTGCTATTGAGTTGGGAGATTTAGAAACCGGGCGGAAATATATCAATATGATCAGGCAGCGTGCAAAAAATAGCCAATATATCAAAACATTGGATGGTTCGGCCTATGCAGCTAAATACAAGATAGATATATATCAGCAACCTTTTAGTAATTATGATGAAGCAATTTTTGCGTTAAGAACTGAAAGAAGACTTGAGTTTGCTATGGAAGGCCATCGTTTTTTCGACTTGGTGAGATGGGGGATTGCGGACAGCGTAATTAATAATTATTTTTCTACTGAATCCAAAATTCGTTCAGTACTGACAGGAGCCCAGTTTACCAAAGGGAAGAATGAATATGACCCGATTCCCCAAACGGAGATAGATCTTTTACAGGGAAAAGCTACTCAAAATCCAGGGTACTAAAAGCATTCTGGTAAAAAATAATTCAGAAAGGAAATTTCGGAACATGAAAAAAATTAAGTTTTTCTCTTTACTCTTGTTGATAAGCGTTGGCCCAATTTTTACTACTGCACAAACAAAGGCCTTCGATCCCACTTATCAGTTTTTCCGTAGTGATGATCCTGTTCAGGACAAAGATTTCTACTTTTTGACGTTATTAGAAAAATTGCCGAAAGTACGTAGCCTCGTTAACTCTGATCAACTATTTCAACAACGTTTGCTGAACCTAAAATCATTGCTTCAGGCAGCGCCGGATAAATTTGTTGATAATTGTACTTCGTGCAATGTTTCTCCCTTTTTATGGACTAAAGAAGAAAATGATGCTATAGAGAATGAGTTTATTTCGCTACTTGAAAAAGATAATCAAGCCTTGCAAATTCTCGGTAAAAATATGCGGGCATCCGGCTATTTCGTAAGATACCATTTAGCAAATGATTTGGACATGGTGAAGAAAGCGTGGGAAGATGCCGCCAGGAACATGAATTATATTATGAATGCATATACCACTAATAAGGGAATGCTTTATCCTTCCATTGATTCTTCTACTTTTGCAGTAAACGGTGAACAATACAAGATGTTGGTTAAAACAACTCTTATGATGCTAAGACATCATTGTGACAGTATGAATTTATTCTTCCAGCCTGCACTGCAATTGTCGTTATCCTTATTGTTTGTAAACTATAGAAACGAAGCCGTTCGTTTAGAACCTCTTGATTTGACTAATGCGAAGGCTTACCTGCAGATTCCTCATACTGACTGGCACAAGTATCCGTATTCGCTGATTCTCATCCCTGGAGAAGGTCCTGAAAATGATAAATCAATAAGCCCAATGGGTAAATACAGATGCATACTTGGAGCAGAACAATTTAAAAAGGGAATGGCGCCATTTATTGTTGTTTCAGGTGGATTTGTTCACCCTTTTCAGACTCCATATTGCGAAGCTTTTGAAATGAAACAGTATCTTATGGATAAATTGGGTATTCCTGAATCCGTTATTATTATGGAGCCTCATGCAAGGCACACTACTACAAATATTAGAAATACCAACCGTATTTTATATAGGAATTTTATTCCCGCAGATAAACAAATACTTTGTACTTCTACGCCCGGGCAGATTAGTTATATTTTGAATAAAGGATTTAGAGACAGATGTATTGAGGTAATGAATTTTGTTCCCTGGCGCGACATGAAGCAGGTTGATGAATTTAATCTTACATTTTATCCGGTTGAGGAATCATTGCAAATGGATGCTTCTGATCCTTTGGATCCTTAAAAGTGTCTCTTGGCAAAAGTTTTTATGCAATTATACTTATTTCAGTGGTTACTGAATATCGCGAAGAATAAAAAGCAGTCCCGATAATGGACTGGAACATACCGGATTAAGATTTGTAAAAGACGGATAGTCAAATAATTGATATAAAATGCGGTATCAAAATTATCCCAGGGAAAAGCAATGTATTCGCCCTAAAATTATACATGATAAATTCTATAATCAAATTAAAGTTCAGGCAGTGATTGATACATGAGAATTACTTAAACATTTTTGATTTTATAACAACTTTCGAGAAATATCTTCTATTTGGTAACTTATTATTGAATTTAGAAGAAGATACGCATTAGAAATATTTCAGACTTACTCAATTCGTAAGATCTGCATTTAGGTGATTCTTCTTCGTAAATTCGGATATAAGTTTTGATGTGATTAACAGTTTTGTGGTAAAAGGAAAAACCTTATGTGGGAATGATTTTTTTTTGCACCTAATAAAGTACTGAAACAATCCAATGTGATTACCGTTTTATTCCTAATTTCCCTCCACTCACAATATTCACATTCCATTAATTACTTTTATTTTATCATACAAAATTTATACCCTATCGTTGCAATCTTATTTACCCATTTTAAAAAAGACTGAAAACTTTTTATGAGATATTGTATTGCACTGGCTCTTACCCTCTTGTCATTTTTAAGTAATGCACAGCCAAAAATTTTACCAATTAAATCTACTCCATCCATAAAATCTGTTGTTGAGAAAGTAGCACGGGATTATTATCAAAATTTTAATAACATAAAAGGAGATACGCTAAACCAGACTGAAAGTACTATTGAATTTAAAAGTAAAATAGCTCCTGAAGGATCAATAGAAACTTCCATTACAAAATATGTAGATCCTTATTCTTATGCCTGGCAAACGACTATGTTCCAATCTGAAGATTACCAGGCTGCGATTGATAAATACAAAGAATATTACCGCCAGTTGAATGGTTGTTCGCTTACCTTTTATGATAAAATTTCTTATAAACTTTCGGGCAATTATGATACTCCGGATGAAGACAGGACTTTCGCGTCAAGTATTTTGCAACTTGATAACACCAACCGCGACCTCAGGCTCTTTAAAGTAGAAGTAGCGCTTAACTATGCAATGCCCTTCTGGAAAGTGCGAATTATGGTTTACGAAAAAGTAGCTGATAAAGATATAAGGCCAACCGTAAAATAAATTCTGATAATTCTTTTATCACAGGGTACACTGTTCTTAGCCACGCCTGCCCGATTGGGTCATTCAGGCGGGAATTACACCAATTAACACGAATAATTCGTGTCCATTTGCGACACCTGCCTGCTGGCAAAAGCAGGTTCGTGGCAAGAAATAGATCAATGGTTATTCAAAAAACTAATTTTGAACTGCCTCTTCGATTATTATCATTAAAAATACAGCTCCCAATTATTTTGTATGTAATTTAAAAACTACTACATTTATACCACTTTTTTAAAACATACACATTATGACAGAACCAAAAGTTTTTGAAGCCAGCGCCGAAAATAAAGGCACTGCAAAACAGCTACGCCTTTTTGCTTTCCTTGCATGGATAGTAGCAATTGCAGGTGAAGTTTTTGCCATATTAAAATTATTGCACAACGAAATGCTTACCTGGCTAATTGTTGCCATTGTTATAATACTGGCATTATCCATAACAGGTTCTTTGCTTTGGAAAAAAGCCAATCGTTTAGACCCATCTTCGGATAAAGACAAAGCAAAGTTTTTTGTTCAGAGCCAACTCGGCGCTATCATGGGTGTGCTTTCATTTTTGCCTTTGGTAATCTTTATATTCGCAAACAAAAATCTTGATGGGAAAACAAAAGGTATTGCAGGTGCAATAGGAGTTGTCGCGTTGCTGATCGCCGGCATTACCGGTATTGATTTTAATCCGCCTTCCATTGAAAAATATTCCACCCAGATCAATGCGCAGACAGACTCTGTAAAAGCAATCAACCTGGGCAACGATCTTGTTTATTGGACACCCGAAGGGCACAAGTATCACCTTTACCAGGATTGCTATACTATTAAAGGACACGCAGGAATGTCGGAGGGGACAGTGAAACAGGCATGGGGAAGTAAAGGCATTTCAGAACTCTGCAAAGTATGCGAAAAAAGAGCTATGAAAGAACATAATATTTCTCCGGCATCGTTAAAAAATGTGGTTGGTAATGCTGCCGATTCCACCCAATAAGCACATCAGCAATTTTTTACTCTTTATCCTTTGCAACGGATTTCTTCGCCGGCCTCTCTGATTTTTTTGCTTTTGTTTTTTCGGTGGTATCTTTTGCTTTTTTTGTGGCAGCCTTCTTAACCTTTTTATCACCGGATTTGGCGCTAACAGAAGTTTTTGGCTTTACTGTTTCTTTTTTCTTTTTTGGTTTTGCTTTTTTAGCTACTTCTGTTAATGTTTCAGGAACTGTGATCACGCAATTGTCAACGGAGAAACCTGCAACAGGTACGTAATTTTGTGCATTATAATCATTTACCCATCTGCCATCGTTCAATAAAAAACGATACTGATAAGTTTCTCCTACTTCTAACGGAACGGTAGTTTTAAAAGAACCGTCTTCCTGTTCCTCTAATAAAAATGCGTCTTCAAGACTCCAGTTATTAAAATCTCCTAAAAGTAACGCTTCTGTTGCGCCGTTCACTGCCTCAGCAGGTAATTCAAAAGAGATTTAGAAATTCGTGAGACACGAATTGAGGAGAAAAATAATGATTAAATGTTGCTTTACTGTCTTGCGCCGCCTGTCAGAAATTCGTCCCGTTGACAACAAGAAGCAATTATCTATCCTGTAATTAAACCACACCCTGCGCAATCATAGCATCTGCTACCTTCACAAATCCTGCAATATTAGCACCGTTTTCATAATTGATATAGCCATCTTTCCCTTTTCCGTATTGCATACATTTTTGGTGGATATCTTTCATAATCTGTTTTAATTTGCTATCTACTTCGTTGCGGGACCATGAAAGACGCAAGGAATTTTGCGACATCTCAAGCCCTGATACAGCTACTCCACCGGCATTAGCGGCTTTACCCGGACCATATAATATTCCTGAACTAATAAATTCATGAATAGCTTCTGATGTAGATGGCATATTAGCGCCTTCCGCTACGCAAAGACAACCATTTTCAATAAGAGACTTTGCATCATCGCCATCAAGTTCATTTTGTGTAGCATTCGGAAATGCAACGTCACAGGGTATCTTCCATGGTTTTTGTTCTTCAAAAAATTCCAGGCCATATTCTTTTGCATATTCGCTGATCCTGCCCCTTCGTTGATTTTTCAATTCACAAATAAAATCTAATTTATTTCTGTCTATTCCCTTTGGATCATAAACAAACCCTTCAGAATCCGATAAGGTAACAACTTTGGCTCCTGCTTCGATACATTTTTCAACCGTAAATAACGATACATTACCTGAGCCTGAAACGGTAACTGTTTTTCCTTTTAAAGAGTGCCCCCTGGTTTGCAACATTTCCTCAGTAAAATAAACAAGGCCATAGCCGGTTGCTTCCGGGCGAATAAGGCTACCGCCAAATTCACTTCCTTTACCAGTAAGCATTCCGGTGAATCTCCCGGTGATGCGCTTATACTGACCAAAGAGGTACCCAATCTCCCTCCCTCCTACTCCTATATCCCCGGCCGGTATATCTATGTTCGATCCAATGTGGCGGTATAATTCGGTCATAAAACTTTGGCAAAATCTCATTACCTCATTATCTGATTTTCCTTTACTATCGAAATCAGATCCTCCCTTCGCACCACCCATTGGAAGCCCCGTCAGGCTATTTTTAAAGACTTGCTCAAAAGCCAGGAACTTAAGAATACTAAGAGTTACACTCTTATGAAATCTTAATCCACCTTTGTAAGGGCCAATAGCGCTGCTCATCTGCACGCGGTATCCCCTGTTTATTTCTATCTCTCCTTTGTCGTTCAACCACGGTACCATAAACATGATCACTCTTTCCGGCTCTGCAATCCTTTCTAATATTTTAAACTTTTTATATTTAGGATGAGTTTCCATAAATGGAATAATTGAAGTTGCCACATCATGGACTGCCTGTAAAAATTCAGGTTCATGAGAGTTTTTTCTTGTCAACTCTTTCATAAAAGTCTCTACCTTGTTCTCATCTTTTAATACCCGGTCCATAAGTTCTTCATTTGTTGTGTTCATAATAAAATATTTACGTTGATTATTTTATAAATCGTGTGAAATTAAGAAATACATGTTTTTTATGTATTTCGAAGGGTGCGTTTCAAAATGTCATAAAGACTGCCTGACTGTGGGCGGTGAAGACACTGCTCACGGCGCGCACTCCGGTTGGTGACAGTCTGTAAGGTAGGTAGGCCTTCACCAAGCGGAGACATTTTGAAATGCACCTCCGTTCGACTGTTTGAAATATTTTTAAATAAAATCATTTTTTATTATCAAAATTAACTCCTTTAGAAGATAAATTAGTCTTTTTTAAATCGCAGAAGCAAAGTTGTCAATACTACAGAATAATTCTCTGTAACTTCTGGCATATTTCGTTCAAAAACAGGTATGCCCTTTTACAAACACGTTCACCGAATGTGGCTCAGAACAAGGATGATAAGATACTTGCGCCTGTCCGATATTTTTGTAGCCCGATTTTTCAAATTGGCTAATGATAAGCGGATTGTTTATAAAAACCTGTGACCACCTGATTCCTCTTTCTTCACAAAAGCGGGCACGGTCTGTATATAATTTTTTGCTTAATCCATTCTGCCTGTATTGCGGATCAACCACCAACCGGCTGAAAAAAGCAAAAGGCATTACATCCGGAAGTGAAAAATTTTTCACAGATAAATGATATGGAAATTCTTCCAAAGAATTAAATATGTTTAACCTCGCTGATGCGATTATTTTATTTTGACCGTTAAGAACTATCCAATGAAAAGCGAATTCGTCCAAATGATCGTACCATCCATTGGGATAAAACTTTCTGTTCACAAATTTGCTTTTACCTGAGTGTTCCCATACGTTCAAGCGCAGATCATAAATTTCCTGTAACCGGGATATATCTGTCAGAAGTTCCGGTTTTAATAATTGGTGCCCATCATGATTATTAAAAAAGCTGAAGCCATCAGAGACTACCAGGTCTTCCGTATTTGTGGTGAAGGAAGTACTAAGTTCCAGAAGTGCGTTCATTATGTATGTTGAGAAAAAAAATAGTAAATAAATGTAAATTTCCGTTCATCCTTTTAGATATGCAAAAGGATCGCTTAACGGCATCGCGGGAGTAGATAGCAATATCGGACTATGATAGACTGATGTAATATGATTGCCATTTTCATGATGCAAATATAAAGGCGTCTTTTTAATTCACAAATATTGCCGGAATATCTTTTTATATTTTTCCCATTCTCGCAACAAG
>DASSHD010000124.1:0-7833 GCA_035693085.1 Hanamia sp.
ATAATTTGCGGATATTAAAATGTTTTAAAAGCCATCCGTTTAAAAGAAAAGTAAGTGGTATTCCTGTATAAATGGTGAGTTGGTAAATGACCACTTTGGTAGGATCATTGGAATTACGCATTACGTAAGCCGCCACAAAAATATCAATCACGGGTAACACAAATGCATAGACGAGATTGGTCAATACCAATATCTGGAAATTGTGAGGCTGGCTTTTAAAGTGATCCACCTCAAGTTTAAGTTTTTTAAGCATCATTAAATTTTAGTAATGAAAGAATTTCTTTTAAAGAAAAATTGGCGCCGCAAACAAATTCATCGGATGCGCCGTAATAAATAGTGATTGTATCGCCATCGGGATGAACTACATGTCCATTTGTAAAAACCACATTTCCAAAAAAGCCACTCGTTTCATAAGGTGCAGAAGGAGACATGATTGGATCTTGCGTACGCGCAATTATTTTTGAAGGATCATTTATATCCATTAAAAATGCGCCCAAACAATATTGATGCTTTGAATTAGCGCCGTGATAAATTTCAAGCCAGCCCGCATCTGTTTTGATAGGAGCTGCGCCTGCTCCCACTCTGGCACTGTCCCATGCATTATTCCTGGTTTTAATAATGCATTGATGATTGCCCCAATGAATGCCATCCGGCGATTCGGCGAGCCAGATATAATTTCCTCCAAGGTCAACGCTGCTGGGACGGTGAAGCGTGTAATATTTTCCGTTTATTTTTTCAGAAAAAATTGCACAATCCTTATTATGAGGCGGCAAAATCATTCCATGAGATTGAAAAGTTTTCCAATCAGTTGTCGTCTTTAAACCAACACCCACGCCATTATCGGAAACAGCGGTAAAAGTGAGGTGATATTTATCTTCCAAAAAAGTAACGCGGCAATCTTCAATTCCAAATGTTTGTAAAATTCCTTCGCCCATTATAGGAGGATAATCTTCGGGTTGATAAAAATGAATGCCATCATTGCTGCAAAGCAGTCGCAGGTGCGATAAAGTGGTTAAATAATCAACTCCTTTATAATTGATAACACGTGCATCTGTTGCTATTAATTCCGGATCATTTTTGGGAATTTCAATGATCTCAATGCCACCAGTTTTCGTTAATATAGGAAAGGAAATGATTTCATCTTTTTGAGCAGGCCGTTCTGCAACTCTTACAACAAGCCATGTTTTATTTATGAATTGAAAAACACCCGGATTTAAAAGACAACTGATCTCAAGGCCGTCTATACTGGGTTCCAGGTCGGATGGTGACAACAGAGGATTTTGAGAAAACCGTTTGGCGATATCTGGCATTTGAAATGATTTATTTTTTTTTTAAAAAAATAGCCTGCTAACCCTGTTGCATTTTGCAACGGGAAAAGTAAGATTGCCAACTGCTAAACGTCAGCAATCTTATTATAAATTCGCATTTTTAGTATCCCGGATTTTGGGTTATGCTTCCACCGGATTTGTCAATTTCACCTTGCGGAATAGGGTACAAATAATTTTTATCCTGGAAATTTTTTCCGAGGCCGGTTAAGAAACTCTTTGCCAAACCCCAGCGTTTAAGGTCATTGAATCTTTGGGATTCAAAACCCAATTCCACGCGCCTTTCATGCACAAGCCAGTCTTTGATTTGATTTTTATCTGTTGAAGTAATGTCTCTATCTGGTAATGTGCCTGCAGGAGGAACTACGCCTTTAGCATCGGGAGTTAGCCTTGCACGCTGGCGTATTTTGTTGATAATTGCAATTGCGTCGGAGTACTTTCCTGTTTCATTTAAGGCTTCTGCTTTCCAAAGTAATACATCGGCCCAACGGATATAAATCTTGTTGCTGGCGGCATCATCATTTCCTTTATTATCGCCGTTAAGTTCACCAAAGATTTTATACACATTCTGGTTGGGAACATCCACCGTAAGGCTTAGCCTCGGATCATTTGGTTCAAAAGCTGCGAGAAAGTTTTGGGAAGGAGCAATAAAACCCCATCCTGCCAAAGCGCAAAGCCCGTTACCGGTTCTGGGTGTTGTTAATGATTGATGATCGTAAGCAAAAATCACTTCGTTCTCCGCGTATTCTTTCGCGATAGCAAAGTTGTCGAAGTAATTCGCATCCAAACTATAATAACCAAGCGCTTCCATATCGTTTATGATACTGATAACGTCCGCCCATTTTTCGTTATACAAAGCTACTTTTGCCTGCATCGCCATCACGGCGCCTTTGGATACCCGCCACTTATCATTGGGATCGGAATATTTTCCATCTTGAAGCAATGATTTTGCCTGTGAAAGATCTTCGTCAATTTGCTTGTACACATTTTCCTTCGTTTCTCTTTTTGCCACATTATAAGCATCGGCGAAATTCTTTAAGGGTTCTGTAATCAGTGGCACATCTCCATATAAGTTGACAAGGTCGAAATAGTAAAAAGCGCGTAAAAAATAAACCTGCCCTAAAAGATTTTTAGCGGTTAATTCATCAATCGAAAGGCTTGTAACAAGGTCCTGGTTGGTAAGATAACTTATGGCCAAATTGGTTCTTGCAACGCCTGCATAATCGTAGCTCCATTGTCCTTTGATACCTGCGTTGGAAGCGGTAAAACTAAAGTCTGAAAATTGATCCATCCATGCCTGGTCGCCATCCGGGTTCCATTTTTTCAGCATGTCGCCGGAAGCGTTATCCTGTAAAATAAAATCGTTGCGAAGCACTGTGCCATCATCCCAGCCCCATTCACCAATGATGTTTAATGTACTGGAAAGGAGTTGGTATGAATTGGTAACTGAATAGAGTACAGATTCATGCGTCGGAGGAACTCCTTCTGTTATGATTCCTATAGGAGTTTTATGTAATTCCTTTTGGCAACCCACGGCGACAATTATTAGAATGGGCGCCAGTATTTTATAAATTGATTTCATGTTTTGAATTTTTAGCAATGAATTATAATTTAATATTTATACCAAATAAAAATGCTTTTGATTGCGGGTAAGTTCCCTGGTCAAACATATCGTAGGCTTCAGGATCCAAACCTGTGTAGTTGGTAATAGTAAACAAATTCTGCGCAGATATATACAACCGGGCACTTTGAAAAAATGAATTTTTAAACCCTCTTAAAGTATATCCAATCTCTACATTTTTAAGCCTCATATACGATGCATCTTCTACAAAAATGCTGGATACTTTGCTGCTGCCATTGTCGGTGAAAGTAGAACGCGGTATTGTATTACTTGTGCCTTCGCCATGCCATGCCTTTAAAGTGTTTACAGAATGATTGAAAGGACGGGTATCATAATCAATTATCTTTTTCAAATCATTGTATTTTTCGATTCCGCTTACCCCCTGGATAAATGCAGAAAAGTCAAATCCCTTATAGCTGGCTGATAAATTAGCGCCATACGTTAGCCGCGGATTTGGATTTCCAATATATGTTCTGTCATTATCATTTATAATCCCATCCCCGTTTAAGTCTGCAAATTTTATATCTCCGGGTTTCACTTCCGGGTGAGGAGCGCCTTTTAAATAATCATCTATTTCTTTTTGATTTTGAAAAATACCAATCATCTTAAATCCATAAAAAGAATTTAAAGGATGGCCGGGTTCTGTTTTTGAAACGTTTCCATAAATACTTGGTAAGTTGGGATCTAATTTATTAACCATGTTGGTAACAGTAGCAACATTTCCGCTCACGTTGTACCTGAATGCACGATTATGATTTCGATAAGATGCGGTCAATTCAAATCCTGTGTTACTTACCTCTCCTGCATTTACCATTGTTGGTTGAACGTCTCCCACAACACTCGGCAGGCTCAGGGGCAACAATAGATCAGAAGTGGTTTTTTTGAAATAATCTGCAGAAAGAGAGAATTTGTTATTAAGCAAACTAACATCAATACCGACATCATTTTGGTTAGTTGTTTCCCATTTCAAATCAGGGTTTCCATAGCGAAGCAGCGTGCCCTGCGGATCATAAATGGCGAGTGAATTATAATTGCTTAGACCGGATTGGTTGCCTAATTTCCCGGTGCTGGCCCTTAACTTCAAATCAGAAATCCAGCTAACATCCTGCATAAATTTTTCCTGGGATATCCGCCATCCAACAGAAAAAGATGGAAAAAGCGCATGTTGATTATTTACGGCAAACTGGCTGGAAGCATCATCCCTAAGACTCGCAGTTGCAAGAAAGCGATTATCATAACTATAGTCTGCAGATCCAAAAATCGAAAACAGCGCCCATTCTGAAGCGCCGCCGCCATTCCAAAGGTCTAACGGGTAAGCGCCAAAATCAATGTATTGAAATGCAGGGTCTGAATTACTGTATCTTGACCTTGATGCACCGATGGATGAAGCATGGTTGGTAATAAATTCACTTCCTGCCAATACGTTAAAAGAATGCAATTGTATGCTCTTTCTATAATTTAATGTATTCGTCCATGCGATGGTAGTTTCCTGGCCGCGATCTTCATTTAAATTCGTGGGCCTGTTTTGCCTACCGGTGCCTTTATCAATATCAGCACCGCCTCCATCATCATCGCCAAAATTTTTATTGAATGCTTTATTATGGGTCATGTTCAAATCTATTCCCAAATTGCTTCTCAGTTTTAATTCTTTATTTTTTAGAAAAGCATATTCTGCGTAAACACTTCCAAAGGTTTTAAAATTATTGCGTTTATCATTTGTAAAATAAGCCAGCGCTATCGGGTTTTGGCTGAATTCATATTTGTTTGCATCACTGTTCCACACGCCCCCGTTAGCTGCTAAATTTTGAGAGTAAAAAGGCAAATCAGTAAATGGATCTTCCGCGCTGTATGTTGGATCATCTTTGTCTTTATAAACAGGAATTACCGGTGGGCGAATGAAAGCATGTCGGATTATACCGGGTGCATCTCCACTTGAAGAAAGCTTATCCTGCAAAGTATTGGAAATTTGAAGATTAGTCCCCACGGTTAAGCGGTCAGTTACGTTAGCATTTATATTTGTCCTGAAACTAAAACGCTGATACTGGTCATTATTATAAACTACAATACCATTTTGGTTGTAATATTCTCCCGAGATTAAATATTGTACTTTATCAGAACCGCCACTGGCTGATACCTGAAGGTTTTGTGTCTTCCCCAATACGAATAATTCTTTCAGCCAATCGGTATTTGCAAAGGCAGGGTTGGATTTGTCAGCAGTGTATGGATTTGTGCCACTGTATCCTGAGTTGTTCCAACTTTCTTCCATCTTATCCATATACTGCGTAGCATTTAGCATTTTGGGAAGATTTGCTACTTGTTGAATGCCCGTATAATAACCAATATCAATACCGGATTTTCCTTTTTTACCACTTTTCGTTACAATCACAATGACCCCTCCCGAAGCCCTCGCTCCATAAATTGCCGCTGCCGATGCATCTTTTAATACGGTCATTGATTGAATATCTGCGGGGTTAATAAAAGAAATATCAGTGGTTGGCTGCCCATCCACGATAAAAAGCGGGTCACTGCTGCTGCCAATGGTCCCTACGCCGCGAATAGTAATATTAATCCCATCGCCGGGTGCGCCTGTACTTTGTGTTACGGTTACTCCTGCTACCTGCCCCTGGAGCATTTGTGCTACATCGGGAACTCTTCTATCCACAAGATTGTCCATGTTTACCGAAGAAATGGCCCCGGTAAAGGATGATTTTTTCTGGCTGGTATAGCCAACTACGACAACATCAGACAACACACTTACTGAAGAATCTAATGTTATTTCGAAGCTAGTGCGGCCCGAAACAGAAATTTCTTTTGGAGTAAACCCAATATGGGAAAAGGTTAACACTGCATTAGCCGGTACGGTTAACGAAAAATTTCCATTCGTACCCGTGATGGTTGCACGATTTGTATTTTTTACGGCCACTGTAGCATCTGGTAATGGATCGCCGGAATTAGAGGTTACTCTTCCGGAAATCTCTTTTTCGGTTGTAGACTGGGTTTCCTGTGCGCTGGCTGTGGAATGCGCCATTATCAGCATTAGGAAACAAAGAACCAGCCTTAGTTTTCCCACATTGTAATCCGGGATGAACCAACTATTTTTTAAAAGATTTTTTTTCATACCTGCATCGTTTTAATATTTAATAATTAAAGTTTGTTTTATATAGAGAAATTAAGAATTCGCCTTATTTGTCAGTTTACTGAAGATGCTTTATTTTTTAATTTTTTAATTTTTAAAGTTGAATAATGGAGTAATTATTTTTTATAATCCGGATCCATCTCCGGCTTGCGCAATCCTGCCACCTCATCCGCCATCAGCACAAATACATTCCAACACAATCCTCTCGTAGATGGCCACCAACTATCTGTTGTAGTCCATTTGGTGGGGATAAATTCTTTACTGAAAGGCCATTTCGGATTTAGATAAATCTCTGCCCAAAGGCGGTTCTCCATTAGTGGCTTTGCCTTTTTCCATCCGTGTTTCAATCCTGTTACATAAGCACAGTATTCTCCGCGCAGCCAGCTCCCTCCATTATAATAATACCCGTCACTCGTCCCGTTGCTATAATTTTCTTCACCAAATTTTCCAAAAGGCTGGTAGTCTTTACTGAGATAGGCGTATCCTTTTTTATCTTTTGTTAGGCGAATCAAAATCGGTGCGGTAGTTCCATATTCGGGGTGTGGCGAATTGGGAACTTTATTTAGAATCGGAATTTGATTAAGATCATTTATTACCATTTCATCTGTAAGTATCGGGCGATTGAATAACCAAAGCGAATAAAATTCCGGCTCAAGATCGGTGAGAGAAATCAGATCAGGATAGTTCCTGTCATACAAAAGATGTTTTCTTTTAGGATCATAAAAATCTCTATATGCCTGTTCTGCTTTTGCGATGTGTGCTTCTGAAATATCAAAACCTAATTCCTTTATAACTCTCAGCGCAATCGCCAGCATTCCCTGATTAACTGCGAGACGATCAGTTTTGGGATTAAAATCAATGATATCTATCTGGCAAAGTGGAAAATGAGACCTGCAAATTCCATCACCGGTAGAATCAAATTCATTCAACACATAATCAACTGCTTTCTTTATTTTTTCCTGCGGAAGCGTAACTCCAAAGCGGCGTTTATTCAGTAAAGCCCACATCAGCCATTCAATGGTTGCTTCATTGTCTTTTGCTTCTACCGATCCCATAAGTGGAGTTATGATGGTACCAATTCCTCCTTTGGGCGTTTGTGTTTTGCCCCATTGCGCCCAAAGGGAAAGATTCAATTTTTTATTGTAAGTGGAAACAGTGGAAAAGAAACAATCCCTGTTATACATATCCGGCGCATAATTCATGTTGGGAACATTGAACGGAGTAAAATCTCTCGTGTCTGTAATCCAGGTGAGCATATTACAATTGGCATACAACATTTTTTCTATCAGCGATCCCTTAAAATCTTTTCCTTCTGCCAGCCGTGATTGAGAAGAGATCATAAATTGCTGATGAGATTTCCACGGTTCTATGAATATATAAGAGGTCTTTTTTTCTTTTTCGCCTAAAGGAAGAATATTGTAAGGCTCATGCTGTGGCTGGTTTTGAACAATCTGAAGATCTTTAATTTGCAGATTGGATTCTCTTGCAGATTGTGTACCGAGAAAAATAGAGACGCTGTCATTTTCAATATAAGGAACAAAAATACTTCCTTTAAAAAGTGTCCATTCAGAATCATTTGCAGGGAAATTATCAATGTACTTTACACCATCTTCCAATTCAACAGTTTTCTTACCATCTTTAATCCTAAAAAGTTTTAAGGCAATCGGAACATTTCCTTTACATAAAAAAGAAATTGTATAAACATGCTGATCTTTAAACGGCGCCATAAAATCAACGCCCGCCCTGTTTCC
>DASSHD010000125.1:0-2380 GCA_035693085.1 Hanamia sp.
GTCTGTATTTCTGCCTGTTCCAATGCTTCTTTGCTGAAATCTTTTAATGCATTATTTAATACAGGTATAGTATTCTTAAAAGAAATTAAATCAACATCAGGTCGCAAAAGCAATTTTATTGCCTTTTGCTTTTCATCAATTGGCGTTGAATGAATGGAAGTAAGGTAACCATTAATATCTTCAGGATTTATATTGATATTTTGAATAAGGCTGATAATTTTTAAGACGCTTTTTTGTTTAATTTTTACACATTCCATTCTTTCTTGTGAAGCAAGCCCCAAACGATAGCTTTTTTCGGTGAGCCTTAAGTCTGCATTATCCTGGCGCAAAAGAGTTCTAAATTCAGCCCTGCTTGTAAACATGCGATAAGGTTCTTCGGTTCCCTTGCTAATGAGGTCATCAATCAAAACACCAATATATGCTTCATCTCTTTTAAGTATAAACGGTTCTAAACGATTTATTTTTTGATGAGCGTTGATGCCAGCGACTATACCTTGGCAAGCGGCTTCTTCATAGCCGGTTGTTCCATTTACCTGTCCGGCAAAAAATAAGTTATCAAATAATTTTGTTTCTAGGGTATGCTTTAATTGTGTCGGAGGAAAATAATCGTACTCAATGGCATATCCCGGGCGAAACATTTTTGCAGATTCAAGACCGGGAATAATACGAATAGCTTCGTATTGGATTTCTTCCGGTAATGAAGTCGAAAAGCCATTTAAATAAATTTCAATGGTATTAAAGCCTTCCGGCTCTACAAATAATTGATGCCTGTCCCGCTCAGCAAACCGGTTGATTTTATCTTCAATGCTTGGGCAATACCGTGGCCCAACACCTTCAATTCTGCCACAAAACATGGGACTCTTATCAAAACCCTTTCTTAAAACCTCATGTACTTGTTTATTAGTATAAGTAATATAGCAAGGCAATTGCTCATCAGGCTGCAGCTTTTCTGAATCGAGGTAAGAAAAACCTGTTATATAGTCATCACCTTTTTGGATTTCCATTTTTCCATAGTTGAGGCTTCTGCCATCAATCCTTGGGGGCGTACCTGTTTTTAATCTTTTACTTTCAAAGCCTAATTCTATTAGCTGCTCAGTTATACCTGTTGCACTCTTCTCTCCAATCCTGCCTCCGCCAAAATGTTTTTCACCGATATGTATAATGCCATTTAAAAAGGTTCCGCTGGTAACTATGACTGATTTTGATTTTATAGAATGTCCAAGCCCGGTAACTACGCCTTGTATCTTATTGTTTGCAATAAGTAGGCTTTTAATTGTATCCTGGTAAAAATCTACATTAGGAGTTTTCTCTAGCAGATTTCGCCAGGCTTGTGAAAACAAAAATCTGTCATTTTGAGAACGCGGGCTCCACATTGCCGGACCTTTACTTTTATTTAGCATCCGAAACTGTAACATGCTTTTATCACTTACAATTCCGCTATAGCCTCCTAAGGCATCAATTTCCCTCACAATTTGCCCTTTGGCAATCCCACCCATCGCTGGATTACAACTCATTTGAGCGATTGTCTGCATATTCATCGTAACCAACAAAACCCTACTGCCTAAATTAGCTGCGGCAGCTGCCGCTTCACAGCCTGCATGCCCGGCCCCTACAACAATAACATCATATTCAGGAAACATTTGGCAAAATTACTTAGGTTTTCACGTGAAACTAATTTTGGGAGCAAGCAAAATCTTCAACCAAAAAGATTGAACCATTCTTAAAGAAGGAACTTCCTATACCTGTTTCTGTAAAATTGGGATTTAGTAAAGCTTTTCTGTGCCCAAGACTGGGTACACCTACATCCAGATATAAAAGGGTTAATAGGAAGGCAGGATTATCTGAACCATAACTGATGTTTTCACCTCCACATCTTTTAAATCCATTTCTTTTAAAACGGTCAGCGAACGTGTCCCCATTTGTTGAAGTATGGGAAGGTTTGTCGCTATGGGAGGTTATATCTCTTGAATGATTCTCTGCCATTTGTATTAGTGCCTCATCTAATTTAAAAAGAGGCAGTGAATCTGCATTAAAAAGGTCTGCTTTCAAGCTCGTGAAATAATCGCCCTTTAACTGAGGGTATAAAGAAACGATAGGCGCAATCACTTTTTTAAGAAATTCTCTTGGATTACTTCTGCTGTAATTAACCATGTAATAAAATTCTTTTCCGGCTTTATCTAAATATTTATAGTCGGGTTGATTTGTACAAAATTTTAAAACAACCCCGTTCTCTACATTGAAATCGGGTAAAGCCTTTTCTTCAAAAGACATATAGTTTTGAGAAAAAAGGGTTGAGTAAATAATACAAAGGATAAATACTCCGTTAAGTTTCACGTGAATCATACTTTTCATACAAATCAATATAAAGGTTCTCCTTTTG
>DASSHD010000126.1:0-8759 GCA_035693085.1 Hanamia sp.
CATATTACCGAAGGGGCTGTAGTAAATTATTCAAGCATCGGTATTGCAATTGACTTTTCGGGAAAAGATGAAAAGATTATCCAAAATGCCTTAATGATTGGAGGAAAGCAGGCTACTTACACATTCATACATGTGGTAGAAAGCGCTGCAGCACGGTATTTTGGCAAAAATGCTTCGGATCATGAAACTCATTTAGACAGGAGTAACCTTGAAGCATACCAGAAGAGGTTGGAACAGTTAGGTTATAAAGCGGAAACGCAGGTAGGCTTTGGAAGCCCTGCCAAAGAGCTGGCCAAAATAATAGAAAGTCAAAATACAGATCTCCTGGTGATGGGTGCTCATGGACATAAAGGATTGAAAGATCTCATCTTTGGAAGTACTGTAGATGCGTTGAGACATAAAATCAAAATCCCTGTATTGGTTGTCAAATAAAAAAAACTTATGAAAACCTGGCTATTGATATTTTTATTCCTTTTCACTTCTTTTGCTCATGCACAAACATTGCAGGATTCTGTAAAGCTCAGGTATAATCTCTTTCATCCTACACCTAAAAATCTTATGAGAGATTTTGAAACAGACCGTCCCGATGTAACAGAAAGCGCATATACGGTGGATGCCGGGCATTTTCAATTAGAGACCGATCTGATTAAAACAGAACGTTTCAACACAGGCGGGATTCACATAATCAATAATTTTTTCAATACAGTTAATTTAAAATTAGGGATTACGAATTCTTTGGATTTTCAGGTTGTGGTGGCCACGATAAATACATCAAGAGTTAAAGAAGAGAATACTTCCGTAAAACAATCCGGATTCGGAGGACTTACTTTAAGAGTGAAACAGAACCTTTGGGGAAATGATAATGGCAAAACGGCACTGTCACTTCTTCCATTTGTAACCATTCCTACTTCTTCTGCAGAAAAGATTTCAGGAGGAATTGTCTTTCCTTTTGCAACGTTATTATCACATGGTTGGGACTTTGGCGCCGAGATAGAAGCAGATATTACCCCCAATCAAACAGGAAATAATTACCACTTCAATTATTTAGTATCGGCTACTACCTCACATTCTTTATTTAAAAATCTGGATTTTTTTGTAGAAGGTGTTGCTACAAGAGATAATGAATCCAAAATTTATGAATATTTTATAGATGGAGGCCCGATATTTTCAGTTACTAAAAATTGGAATATTGATTGCGGTGTTTATTATGGACTTAAAAGAATATCTTCAAAAACATTTTTCGTTGGAATGTCTTTGAGGATTTGAATAATCAAAATTCATTAGAAAATGGTTTTATCTTTTTAATAGTTTAAAAAAATAATCATAAATGAGTATTACTACAATTATTGGGCTTTTGGCGGCAATATCTACCACATCTTCGTTTTTGCCGCAGGCCTTAGAAACAATCAGAACAAAAAATACTTCAGGTATTTCCCTGGGAATGTATTCGATATTTTCATTCGGTACTTTACTCTGGCTTATTTATGGAGTCTTGGGTATTGACTGGCCCATAATAATTGCAAATGGCATTACTCTTATTTTTGCCTGCATCATTCTTGCTTATAAAATCAAATACAAGTGAGTGATATTTTTATGTCAAGCATCGTCTCCTTAAATTTATGTTCTTTGCCAGATATTGATTTTAAAAGGGGCGATGCACATGTAAAGCATCGTCCCCATGATGAGAAACGAAACGACAAAAGTAATCTATGGGAGACGATACCCGACAAGTTATGTCAAGCATCGTCTCCTTAAATTTATGTTCTTTGCAGATATTGATTTTAAAAGGGGCGATGCACATGTAAAGCATCGTCCCCATGAAGAGAAACGAAACGACAAAAGTAATCTATGGGAGACGATACCCGACAAGTTATGTCAAGCATCGTCTCCTTAAATTTATGTTCTTTGCCAGATATTGATTTTAAAAGGGACGATGCACATGTAAAGCATCGTCCCCATGAATAGAAACAAAACGACAAAAGTAATCTATGGGAGACGATACCCGACAACAAAAACCGTGATTATTTCGATTTATGTCAAGCATCGTCTCCTTAAATGTATGTTCTTTGCCAGATATTGATTTTAAAAGGGACGATGCACATGTAAAGCATCGTCCCCATGATGAGAAACGAAACGACAAAAATAATCTATGGGAGACAATACCCGACAACAAAAACCATGATTATTTCGATTAAATTTTAGATTTACCTCTCTCACATTCTTTGTAAGTCTTAGTGTAATTCTAAACAGGAATTCTCAATATAAGTTTATTTACTATGAAAAATTTATAGAACAACCTTTCCTGAAATTTTATTTTTGATACCGACTTCCTTCCTGATAACCGGCGCTACCTTGTCTCCAAATAACTCAATAGATTTCATAACCAGTTGATGTGGTACATTACCAATACTTGCCTGCGCCAAAAAACGTGTATTACCAAACAATTGATGTTCAAATAGAATTTTATCAATCACTTCCTGCACACTTCCCACCATAAGTGCGCCAATCGGTGAACGTGAATGATCAAACTGTTGCCTGGTATGTGGCGGCCAGCCTCTGTCGCGACCTACCCGATTCATCATCGCAGCATAATAAGGATAAAATTCATCACTTACCTTTTTAGAATCTTCCCCGATAAACACGTGGTTGTTGACGCCAAATTGCAACTGCGATACATCGTGGCCGGCTTTTTTCCAGGTCTCTTTATAAAGATTTATAAATGAAACAAACTGCTCAGGCCTTCCGCCGATAATAGCTAACGTTAATGGCAAACCAAGAGTAGCTGCTCTTACTGCTGATGAAGATGTACCTCCTGCAGCAATCCAAACAGGAATGGAAGATTGATAAGGCCGGGGATACACACCACGGTTATCAATAGACGCACGATATTTTCCTTTCCAATTAATTATTTCTGTCTTATTCAGCTTCAACAAAAGGTCTAATTTTTCAATAAATAATTCATTATAATCATCTAAATCGAAACCGAACAGAGGATACGATTCGATGAAAGATCCTCTCCCCGCCATGATTTCAGCACGGCCATCTGATAAAAGATCCACTTCAGAAAAATTTTCAAACACACGCACCGGATCATCTGAACTCAATACCGTAACAGCACTCGTGAGTTTAATATTTTTGGTAACCATTGCCGCTGCGGCCAAAATGATTGCCGGAGAAGAAACGGCATAATCAGGACGATGATGCTCGCCCACACCAAAAACATCCAAACCTAATTGATCTGCTAATGTGGCTTCTTCCATAAGATCTTTTAGTCGCTGATGCGCATTAATTCCACGCCCGGGAAGCGTTTCCGGTTGCATATCTGCAAAAGTCATGATGCCTAATTCCATATTGTTTAATTGAAAATTGAAAATTGAAAGTTGATAATTGAAAATTAAGAATTTTAATTTAGTAAGCGCTTGCTTCGTCCAAGACATTCATTTGATCCTTGCTCAAATTGATTGTAGTTGCATGAATCAATTCATCCAATTGTTTTTCACTCGTAGCACTTGCAATTGGTGAGGTAACATAAGGCTTGTTTAACAGCCATGCGATGGCTATTTGTGATAATTCAATCTTTTGCTCTGCCGCTACTTTGTCCATTGCTTCTAATATTTTAAATCCTCTTTCATTAAAATATTTTTTCTTTATACCGTGCCCGCGCTTGCTGATGTTCAGGTCTTCTTCACTCCTGTATTTCCCCGTAAGAAAACCACTTGCCAGTGAATAATAGGGAAGAACTGCTAAACTTTCGTCTGTAACGAGTTTCAGGTATTCCTTCTCAAATTTTTCGCGGCTGTATAAATTGTATAATGGCTGAAGACTTATATAAGGTTGCAGATTATTTTTTCGGGCAAAATCATTTGATTCTTTAATTCTTTCCGCGTTTAGATTGGAGACTCCGATGTAACGCACTTTTCCTTCTTTTATTAATTCATTGAATGCGGTCATAGTTTCAGAAACCGGTGTATCCAAATCATCATGATGCGATTGGTACAGATCAATATAATCTGTTTGCAATCTTTTTAAAGAAGCTTCCGCAGCCTCTTTTATATAACTTGCTTTCAATCCTTTTTTGCCATCTCCCATATCAGAACCTACTTTGGTAGATATAACGACATCTTTTCTATTTCCTCTTTTTTTCATCCAATTACCAATGATGGTTTCAGACTCACCGCCCTGATTGCCATGAACCCACCTTGAATATCCATCAGCTGTATCTAAAAAATTAAAACTGGCTGCAAAAAAAGCATCCAGCAATTTGAATGATTTTTCTTCATCAATTGTCCATCCAAAAACATTACCTCCAAAGGTAAGTGGTGATATAAATAAGTCTGATTTTCCTAATTTTCTTTTTTCCATTTCTATTCTGTTTTAAGTTTATTAATAATCATCTTTTGCCCTGGAAAAATTACGATCATTTATTCTGCATCTTCAAGAGAACTTTTATTTTCTATTTAAATTCATTATTTCTGTCATCATCATTAAAAAAATAAGACTAACAAGTCTGCCTCCCCCATTTGCCGAAGACCCCGATAATTTCGGGGGAGAGGAGTTGGGGTGAGGCCTTTCATCCTTCAATTAACACCGAAGTCATCGTTAACGATCCTGCCATTGCTTTATCATTAAAGAAAGAAACAGAATCATTGTTTCCTTTCAATCCCAACGAATACAAGAGCGGTAAATAATGCTCAGGAGTTGGAATCGCAAGTTTGCTTTCAGCACCCAAACTTTCATAATTAATCAATGGTTTATAATCACCACTTATGATCAATTTCTTAAAAGTATCATTCATCTGTAACGCCCAATCATAACCGTAATTCTCATTTATTTTATTCCACGATACCATCCGCAGATTGTGTACCATATTTCCGCTACCGATGATTAATACTCCTTTTTTCCTTAATTCATACAATTCTTTTGCCAGGTCAAAATGATATTGTGGCGGTTTGGTATAATCAATACTCAATTGCAAAACAGGAATCTTTGCATCGGGGTACATACGCCTGACTACTGTCCATGCGCCATGATCCAATCCCCAGTCGTGATCTAATTCCACATGTGCAGAATGTAACAGTTCCGCGGTTTCCATTGCCAAAGCAGGATTACCAGGTGCGGGATATTGCACATCAAATAAGGCCTGCGGAAAACCTCCAAAGTCATGGATGGTTTCAGGAAAGTCCATGGCCGTGATGCGTGTGCCTTTACTGAACCAATGCGCAGAAATCACCAACACCGCTGCCGGCGTCGGAATTTCTTTTGCCATCTGTGTCCATTTTTGGCTGAATTCATTATCCTCTATTCCATTCATAGGCGAACCATGACCAATGAACAATACAGGCATTAAATGCTTCTGTACTTTGAGGCCATTCGTAAACTTATTGAATGTTGAAAGAGATGACATAAGTTATTATTAGTACCAGTTTATTTCTTAATGATTTAAACTTTGCTTAATTTAATTACAGTTCCCATCAATGGTGCAAGATTCACCTTCCGTAATAATCAATGGCGGATTTTCTTTCTCAAATTCTTGCCATGTTTGTTCCAACACATCTAAAAAGGTTTCGGGAGATTGGGCACCTGAAACAGCATATTTATTATTTAGTACAAAAAACGGAACACCATTGATACCTATTGATTGTGCCTGCATTTCATCCTGCTTTACTTCTTTTGCAAACGCATCTGATGAAAAAATTTCTTTCACTTCACTTTCATCTAATCCAATAGAAACGCCTGTCTTAATTAATGTTTCTTTATCATCTATATTTTTCCCTTCAACAAAATAGGCTTTGAATAATGCTTCTTCCATTTCATTGCCTAACCCTTTAGTTTTGGATAATTGAATTAGCCTGTGTGCATTAAAGGAGTTAGCAACAATCATTTCTTTGGAATTAAAATCAAGTCCAACTTCTTTGGCAATATTGGCAACATGTTGTTGCATCCCCTCTGCCTGGGATTTTGATATTCCTTTTGCCTGTGCCAGATGCTCTGTTGCATTTACAATGGTATTTGTTTTTAGGTTAGGATCCAGCTCAAAACTTTGCCATATTATGTTCACTTTATCTTTATGAGGAAATTTTTCAAGTGCTTTCTCGAACTTTCTTTTGCCGATATAGCAAAACGGGCATCTTACGTCTGACCAAATATTTACATTCATGATTTTTATTTTTATTTATTGTTTTATTAATGACTCCAATTCCCAACAACAGTTCTCTGCCCGGTAAAACAGAATACCAAAACTTTAGAACCTTCTTTCAGGCACATGTCCTTCTACAAAAACAGGTTCTCCGTTTTTAGCTCCTTCAAGCGCCTCTAAATAAGCCTCTGCAGTTTTTGCAGCATCAGGAAATGGCATCGGATCCATTCCTATACTGGCAGCAGTTTCCGCAACCCAGTCCGGATGTACTATTACGATCCGTCTCCCTTCCGTAAGTTCAAGCGCTACAGCCCTGGCAAAACCTTCGAGGCCCGAATTCACCATTGCAATCAAAGAAGTTTGCGGTATTGGAGAATAAGCAAGTATTCCACCGGTAATTATAAAAATACCTCCGGGACGTAAATTCTTCAATCCCTTACGAACCAAATTTACCTGGCCTAAAAGTTTACTCCTGATGCCTAATTGTATTTGATCATCCGACGCTTTATTGAGAAAAGTAAATGCTGCATCTCCTGCTGCACAGATAATGGCATCCACTTCTCCGAGATTTGCATAAAATGATTCAATATTTGAAGTGCTGGTGATATCTAACGCAGGACTTGTGGATCTGGAAGCTCCAATTATTTCATGCCCTTTTCCTTTCAAAAGTTTGACTACTTGTTTTCCAATTGTCCCGTTGGGACCTATTACTAATGCTTTCATTTCTATTGTTTTTTATAAGTCTCATTTAACACTTTTATCTATTTCGCTTCGCCATGTCTGTTTTCCTATTTTCAAAATAATTAATACCCAACAGTGAAGCGTACTCGAATATGTTTTGGATTTTCAACTTCATCCAAAATTGCTACTGCAAGGTCTTCTACGGAAATAGTGCTTTTGTTATTGACATCGAACACCGGACTATCCAGGCCAGTTCGATAAGTACCTTTTCTTTCATGTGGCGTACCGGGATTCATTTCAATGGCCGGACTTACAAAAGTCCAGTCCAACTCATTTTCTTTTTTTAAAATGTTTAAATAATCACGCGCTGCTAATGCGCCGGGTTTCCATTCATCAGAGAACTGTGGTGTATCAACCAATTGAACATTTTGTGTTACAAATAAACTTCCGGCGCCACCATTTATAATTAATCTTTTTACACCTGATTTTTTTACCGCTTCCTGGATAGACTTAGATCCTTTCATAAATTCATTATAAAGATCAGGGTTTGTCCAGCCCGCATTATAGGCACTTACCACTACATCGTTTCCTTTCAATATCCTTGCCAAACCATCACTATCCATTATATCACTCTTCACAATTTTAAGATCGTCTTGTGCTTTAATTTTTCCAGGATGACGGGCAATAGCGGTTACCTCATGGCCCCTTTCTAATGCTTCTTTCAAAATTGCAGAACCTACAAATCCTGTGGCTCCTATTAATGCTATTTTCATCGTAGTTACTATTTTTTTAAAACTAATCTACCATGGAATCAGAAGTTTTTGAGTTCCTTCCAAATTGTCGCCGGTTGGTGAAGACAAACTGTGGCAGCGTACCGTGGGCTGTGTCCTCACCGCCCACAGTAAAGCAACCCATAAAATGAATCTATCATGGAATCAGAAGTTCTTCCATGACAGATTCAATATTTTTAATAAGCTTATGCTACCACTTCTGTTTCCTTCAATGTAGCCTTTTTTTCTTCTTTTTTAATTACTTGTTTCACTAGTTCTACTTCAGCATTTATCTTCACTTCATCTCCTACTACTACCCCACCTGCTTCCAAGGCAGCATTGTAAACCATACCAAAATCCTTACGGCTCAATTTCCCTTTAATAGAGAAACCGGCTCTTTCGCCACCCCATGGATCTTTTACAATTCCTCCGAATTCTACATCGAGTGTAAGGGGTTTTGTGATTCCGCCAATAGTTAAATCCCCATGAAGTTTTGCTTCATCACCCTTCACCTCATATTTCTTGCCAGAAAAATACAATTTGGGATTCTTTTCTACATTAAAGAAATCAGCAGATCTCAAATGAGCATTCCGTTGTTCATTACCGGTATCAATTGAATTAATGTTAGCAGAAAATTCAATCTTTTTTGCAGTATGAAAATCATCACTTTCTGTTTCAACATCAACAGTGTATTCTTTAAATTGACCTGTTACAGTAGTGATCATAAGGTGCTTTACTTTAAAAGTAATTTCTGTGTGACTCGGGTCAGCAGACCATTTAATTTTTGTCATGTTTTTTGTTTTAAATTGTTTTTTTATAAATATTTGTTACTTTCTGTGATTATTTTTTCATTTTTGTGAGCGCTGCGTCTATACTTGCTTTTCCTCCGCCTGATATCAAAATGATAATTGCCAATCCGAAAAGCATAATAAAATATTCCCAGCCTTCACCTTTGCCAGGTTGCGAGTTCCAGTTCATAAAAAATCCGTTAGCCGCATGAATCATTGCGATAGCACCAATATAAATACCAATTAAGCCAATTGCTGACACTCGCGTTAGCAAGCCTAAGATTAAAAATAGAGATCCGAAAAATTCAATTAATATAAAAAGCAACCCAACTATGTAAGGCAAGTGTACCTGTGTGGTAAAAAATCCCATTGTTCCGTTAAACC
>DASSHD010000127.1:0-8292 GCA_035693085.1 Hanamia sp.
TTTATGATTGTAAGTTTATTTTATTCAATTCAATGAAAGAACTAAACGATATAATTCTTGCCTATAACAAAGCCCTTTTGCAAAACAAGAAAGCTGCTTTGGCAACAGTTGCCCATGTTGTAGGTTCATCATATAGAAGGCCTGGCGCAAGAATGCTGGTAACAGAAGACGGAGAAATTACCGGGGCGATAAGCGGCGGCTGTTTGGAAGGCGATGCTTTGCGTAAAGCACAATTCGCGATATTTCAGCAGAAAAATAAACTGGAAATTTATGACACTACTGATGAGGATGATTTAAAATTCGGTATGCAATTAGGATGTAACGGCATCGTGTATATTTTATTTGAACCGATACAAAATGACGAAGTAAGTAATCCAATCAATTTATTAAAGTTAGTTGCTAAACAAAGAAAAGATGCAGTTTTGTTAACGCTTTTCAATTCTGATAAAAATGCGATACAACAGGGAACCTGTGGTGTGGTAAATGAAGATGGAAATATTTTTATAAATGATGAAATAAATCCTTTAATTCCTGAATCCAAATATTTGCTTGCGCAAAAATCTTCTGCGATAAAACATTACAAGGAACATTCTGTCTTATTCCAGTTTGTTTCGCCGGCAATACAATTGGTCATTGCAGGCGCAGGTAATGATGCGCAACCGTTGGTTGAAATGGCATCATTATTAGGCTGGAATATTATTGTCGCTGATGGACGGCCAACATACGCAACTCAACAACGTTTTCCAAAAGCAAACAAAGTTTTAGTTGCAAAGCCAAAAGAAATTTTATCCGGGTTATCTGTTGATGCACAAACAGCGTTCATCCTGATGACGCATAATTATAATTATGACATTGTGGTATTGGAACAATTGCTCAATTCCAATTGTGCTTATATTGGCTTGTTGGGCCCAAAGAAAAAACTGCAGCGCATGTTTGATGAATTGAATGAAAAAAATATTGTTTTAAATAAAGAACAGCGTCGAAAAATATATGGCCCGGTTGGTTTGGATATAGGGGCAGAAACGGCAGAAGAAATTGCCGTATCTGTAATTGCTGAAATAAAAGCGGTGTTTTTAAACCGGCAGGGGAAATCTTTAAGAGAAAGAGAAGTTGCTATTCATAATCGTCAGCTAATATCACAAAATGAATAATACTGGCATTATTATTTTGGCTGCAGGAAGTTCTTCACGATTCGGAGGTATTAAACAATTACTTCAGTTCAATAACAAAACATTAATAGAGCATGTAATTGATGAAGCAACAAACGCGGAACTTAATCCCGTGGTCGTTGTTACCGGGGCTTACGCGGACGAAGTTTCAAAAAAAATTGACAATAAAAAGATAACGATTGTTTTTAATGAACATTGGGAAACAGGCATGGCTTCAGGGATTGTCGCTGGATTACAAATTGCACTTAAAATAAACAATGCAATTGAGAATATCATCATCGCTGTTTGCGACCAGCCGTATATTTCCTCACTTCTTTTTCAGCAACTATCAGATAAAAAAAGAGAAAGCGGGAAAAGTATCGTTGCCAGTTCGTATGCCGGCACGTTTGGCACACCGGCGTTGTTTAGTAAGAAATATTTTAATGAGCTTCTGAATTTGAAAGGCGATGAAGGCGCAAAAAGTTTGATTCGGAAATATAATAGTGAAACCACTTCTGTTGTATTTAAAAAGGGTAATATTGATGTGGATACCCAAAAGGATTATGAAAAATTATTAAAGAGCTCAAACAGATGAATAAAATTTTTTCAGTTGTTGCTATCCTGCTTTTTATTTTTCCATTTGTTTCAATCGGGCAATCACAAAAAGTAACCGTCGCGGTGGCGGCTAACATGCAATATGCTTTTAAAGATTTGAAGAATGCATTTGAAAAAATAAATAATATCCGGGTAGATGAGGTGGTCGGCGCATCAGGCAATTTAACCCGGCAAATAACGCAGGGCGCGCCTTTTGATGTATTTATTTCTGCTGATACAAAGTATCCGGAAAGTCTGTTTCAGAATCACTTTGCCGCTGAAGCACCAAAAGTATATACGCGGGGTGTATTGGTTCTTTGGACAACAAAACCTGGTTTAATTCCCGGTGCGAATCTACAGTTTTTATTATCTGGTAAGATTAAAAGCATTGCAATTGCCAATCCCAAAATAGCGCCATACGGAACGGCTGCGCAGGCGGTTTTACAAAAATTTAATTTGCTTGATAAAATTAAAAACAAGTTGGTTTATGGAGAAAGTATTTCGCAAACGAGCCAGTTTATTGCCAGCCAAAATGCCGATGTTGGGTTTACAGCAAAGGCAATTGTGCTTTCAGATGAAATGAAAAATAAGGGGACATGGATTGAATTAAATCATGATGATTATCCGCCTATTTTACAAGCGGCAGTTCTTTTGAAATATGGAATCAAAAATAATTCTCTGGCCGCGCGGAAATTTTATGAGTTTTTATTTTCTGCAACTGCAAAGGATATTTATAAAAAATATGGTTATTTAAATTAATGAAAAATGATTGAAACAGCGCCGATATGGTTTTCAATTTATCGCCTTACAGAATCGATTGTGGGCGGTGGGACACCGCCCACGGCGCGCGGCCCCGGTTGGTGTCCCACCAACCGGAATAATTAGTGTGCATCCTTCACGACTTAAACGCTTTATTTATAAATTAATCAAAAATGATTGAAACAGCGCCGATATGGTTAACATTAAAACTTGCTTTTCTTACCACAATCATTTTGCTATTCGTGTCAATCCCGCTTGCGTGGTGGCTTTCACGTTCTAAGAGTATTTTTAAAACTATTGCACAAGTGATGGTTAGTTTGCCTTTGGTGTTGCCGCCAACTGTTATCGGGTTTTATTTGCTGCTGGCTTTTAGTCCGGCAAATTCTTTCGGAAAATTCCTGGAACACTATTTTGATATCAGGCTTGCTTTTTCTTTTGGTGGTTTATTGATTGGCTCTGTAATCTACAGTTTGCCTTTTATGGTACACCCGGTTCTTTCGGGTTTGTCATCGCTGCCTGCCAGTTTGGAAGAAGCTTCTTATTCATTAGGAAAAACAAAAATTCAAACTTTATTTAAAGTGCTATTGCCGAATATTAAGCCTTCTTTGCTCACAGGAATTGCACTCGCTTTTGCTCACACGATTGGCGAGTTTGGTGTGGTACTTATGATTGGCGGAAATATTCCTGGTCGCACGAATCTTGCTTCCATCGCCGTGTATGATGAAGTGGAAGCGTTAAATTATTACAACGCAAATATATATGCAGCCATCCTGGTAGCAATATCCGTAATCATTTTATTTTTACTTTATTTTTCAAACCGTAAGTTGCAGGAAGTTAAAATATTATGATTCATTTTTCCCTACAAAAAAAATTACATGCGGCTGAAGGATTTCTCACACTGGATGTGAATTGCGAAATCGAGGAAGGTGATTTCATTAGTTTGTATGGACCATCGGGAGCCGGCAAAACTTCATTGCTTAGAATGCTTGCCGGATTAATGCAGCCTGATTCTGGCTTTATAAAAATGAATGATGAGATTTGGTTTGACAGCGAAAAGAAAATAAAGGTAAACCCCCAGCAAAGGCTTGTCGGCTTTGTATTCCAGGATTACGCGCTTTTTCCGAATATGAATGTGGAAGAAAATATTTCCTACGCTTCATCAAAAAATGATTCCAAAAAAAATATTGATGAGTTGCTTGAAATAACAGGGCTTTCAGGATTGCGGGATAAAAAAATTCAAACGCTCTCTGGTGGACAGCAACAACGGGTGGCCCTGGCGCGCGCCATTGCGAGGGAACCGAAATTATTATTGCTCGATGAACCGTTATCCGCTATTGATAATGAAATGAGAGCACAGCTTCAAAACACGTTGCTCACGATTCATTCGCAATATAATGTGACTTCAATTATTGTAAGCCACAATATAAATGAGATTATAAAGCTTACTTCCAAAACCATTCATATTAAAAACGGACAATTGGTGGAATATCAATCTCCTGCCAAAATATTTTGTAATAAATCCGAAGATTCATCGGCTTTAAAATGCATTTTTTTATTTTCAGAGAAAACGGGAAATGATTACCATATTTCAGTACTTACAGGTAACCAGGTAATTACCGTTAATTGTAGTGAAGAGGAAGCTAAAGATTTGCGAAATGGTGATGAAATAGAGGTTTCATTTAAAGGTGCAAAAGTTTTTTTGCGTAAATTGTAAAGGATAAATGGTAAAGATGATTATTGATAATTTCAACAGGGTGCATGATTATTTAAGGATTTCACTAACGGACATGTGTAACCTTCGTTGCTTCTATTGCATGCCGAATGAAGATTATGATTTTACGCCTGTTTCCCGGTTGATGCAACAGGATGAAATTTATTCAATAGCAAAAATTTTTGTGGAAAATGGTGTTAAGAAAATAAGGCTTACCGGTGGCGAGCCTTTTGTAAGAAAAGATGCTGCAGAAATCATTAAATCACTTTCGTCCCTGGATATCAATTTGGCCGTAACAACTAACGGGACAAGGCTTCATGAGTTTGAAGATGTGTTGGAATCTTCTCAAATTAATTCAATCAACATCAGCCTCGATACTTTAAGTCCTGAAAAATTTAAGTTTATTACAAGGCGCGACAAATTTGCAATCGTAAAACAAAATATTGAAACGTTTATCAATAAAGGGTTTCATGTAAAAGTAAATGTGGTAGTGATGAAGGATTTTAATGACAACGAAATCCTTGATTTTATTGAATGGACAAAAAATAATCCGGTTCATGTACGGTTTATAGAATTTATGCCTTTTGCCGGTAATCGCTGGACGAGTAACAAAGTAGTTTCTATGGATGAGATGTTGCGAACGATTGCGGGAAAATATGATTTTATTCCCCGCGAGGGAGAAAAGAATGACACAGAAAAGAAATATATCATTCCGGGACATGAAGGCAGTTTTGCAATCATTAGCACCATGACAAAACCTTTCTGCGATAGCTGTAACCGAATGAGATTAACGGCTGACGGCAAATTAAAAAACTGTCTTTTCTCAAAAGGCGAAACGGATTTACTCACGCCATTTAGAAAAGGTGAAAATATTTTACCACTCATCCTGGAGAATATTAAAGCGAAAGCAAAAGAATTGGGTGGCCAGTTTACCAGCAAATTAGAATCTGTAGAAGCGCAATTGATTGATAACAGGAGCATGATTACCATTGGCGGTTAATAAAGTAACAATGATTTCAGTAAAAGAAGCAAAACAAAAAATCGAAGAAAAAGTTGGTTTACTGCAACCGAAGGTTTTGCCTTTGGAAAAAGTTTCCGGCTTAGTCCTTGCCGAAAATGTTTATGCAAAATTTGATATTCCGGCATTTGAACAATCTTCTATGGATGGCTATGCTTTTTTATTTGAAGAAAAAGATTTTCCATTATTAATTCAAAATAAAATAGCTGCCGGTGACAGCAATTTTTATACAATTAATTCTAAACAAGCTTCGCGGATTTTTACCGGTGCACCTGTTCCAAAGGGCGCTGACACGGTTGTGATGCAGGAAAAAGTGATTGTAAAGGATGGAAATATTTTAATAAAAGATATTGATTTACAAAAAGGAAATAATGTGAGGCCAAAGGGGTCTGAAATAAAATCCGGCGCACTGGCGTTGCCAAAAAATACTTCTTTAACTCCTGCCGCTTTGGGTTTTTTGGCGGCAATCGGTATTGCTGAAGTTCCTGTTTTCCCTGCACCAAAAGTCAGCATTATTATTACGGGAAATGAGTTGCAAAAACCAGGGAATGAACTTTTGCCAGGGCAGGTTTATGAATCCAGTTCCATTTCATTATCTGCTGTTTTGAAAGAGTGCGGGATTGTTGATATTGATATTTTATACGCTGCTGATGAGGCAGAAACAGTTCAATCTACATTGAAGATTGCGTTGGAAAAAAGCGACTTTATTTTGTTGACAGGTGGCATCAGCGTAGGTGATTATGATTTTGTTTTACCGGCCACAGAGCATTGTGGAATTGAAAAACATTTTCATAAAATAAAACAGAAACCCGGAAAGCCATTCTATTTTGGAACAAGGGGAGATAAAGTAATTTTTGGTTTGCCGGGAAATCCCGGTTCGGCGCTAACCTGTTTTTACGAATATGTTTTGCCTGCGCTTGCGCAAATGATGAATAAGAAAAACAGTATTCAAAAAATAGAAGCAATTTTGCAAAATGCGTATTCAAAAAATACAGGAATGACGCATTTCCTGAAAGGGTTTTATGAAGTTGGAAAAGTAACTATTTTACCGGCACAGGCTTCTTTTCAATTAAGTTCTTTTGCACAGGCAAATTGTTTGATTGTTATTAATGAAGAAACGGAAGAAGTAAAAGCCGGGGCAAAAGTGGAAGTTCATTTATTGCCAATCTAAATTTTTTAAAAATGTACATAAAAGCTTTTGGCCAGTTGACAGATATTTTTAAGAAGGAAATTATTAGCATCGAAGGTGTCAAAGATATAAATGAATTAAAAGAGAAATTGATAAAATCATTTCCTGCCCTATCTCAAAAAAGTTTTGTGATTGCAGTAAACAAACAAATAATTCATAATAACGTTTTGTTGAATGAAGATGCTGAAGTTGCTTTATTACCACCATTTTCAGGAGGATAATTATGAACGAAAATGAACGATACCAGCGCCAGGTTTCTTTGAAAGAATTTGGAGAAAAAGGACAACAAAAACTCCGCAAGGCAAAAGTATTTATTGCAGGAGCCGGAGGGCTGGGTTGCCCGGCATTATTGTATTTAGCCGCTTCCGGCGTTGGTTGTATTGGTATTGCAGATGATGATTTTGTTTCGTTGAACAACCTTCACCGGCAGGTATTGTTTTCTACGGAAGATATTGGAAAACCAAAAGTGGTGGTGGCGAAAAAGAAAATAAATCAATTAAATCCGGATGTAAACATTGTGGGTTATCAGCAAAGATTAACCAATTTAAATGCCTTGAATATCCTGAAGGAGTATGATGTAATTATTGACGGCACTGATAATTTTCCTGTGAAATATATGTTGAATGACGCCTGTTTTTTATTGGATAAACCATTGATTTATGGCGCTGTCTCAAAGTTTGAAGGCCAGGTTGGAATATTAAATGTTGCTGATGAAAAAAAAATTAAATGCAACTACCGCGACCTGTTTCCACACCCACCAACTGAACAGATTTTAAACTGCTCTGAAGAAGGCGTTCTTGGCACGCTGACCGGAATTATTGGCGCCATGCAGGCAAACGAAACTATCAAATTGCTGACTGGAATTGGCGTTCCTTTAATTAATCAATTACTTATTTGTAATTCACTCAATAACCAATCTTATACAATTGAAATTACTGAAAATAAAAAGGCATATCATTCGCCTTTGGATGAACAAGAATTTATAAAAATGGATTATGATTGGTTGTGTTTACCTAATAAAAATATCCAGGTGATTAATGCTACAGAATTCCGAAAAATGCTTATTGAAAAAGATACTTTATTTATAGATGTCCGTGAAAATGATGAACAGCCTGTTGTTAGTTTTAATCATGAAAAAATTCCTCTTTCCCAATTTGAAAATGAAATGAAAAATATTAATCAGAATAGAATAGTATTGTTTTGTCAAACGGGTAAAAGAAGTTTACAAGCCGCGCAAATGCTTTTGAAAGACGGCGCAAAAAGTAAAAACATTTATAGTTTAAAAGATGGCATTTTAAGTTTGGAGGATTAAGTATTATGGAAAAAAAGAAACCAAAAAATATTTTTCACGATGGAGCCATTCCTGCTTCATTGATAAGTGAAAGCATTCAGCAGCATGCCTCTAAAACAAACATTGGCGCTCATAGTATTTTTTTGGGCCAGGTAAGAGCAGATGAAATAAACGGTGCAGGCGTTGTTGCCATTGAATATACTGCTTATAAAGAAATGGCCTTGGAAAAAATGCATGAAATCCGCGAAGCCATTTTTTTAAAATATCCAATTACCTGCCTGCATGTACATCATAGTTTGGGAAAAGTGAAAGCCGGCGAAATAAGTTTGTTTGTTTTTGCATCTTCACCACATCGTAAAGCAGCGATTGAAGCGTGTAACGAAACAGTTGAAAGAATTAAGAAAGAATTGCCGGTTTGGGGAAAGGAACTTTTTGAAAACGAAAACTATCAATGGAAAGAAAATAGATAATACCATCTTTATTTACTAAATAGTCCGAAGGACTATGTGTAAATATTAGATGGTATTATACCGACAGAAAATAGTTTGGACTATATAAGACTTAAATTCGGTATAATGGTAA
>DASSHD010000128.1:0-2529 GCA_035693085.1 Hanamia sp.
TATATTTATTTCCCTGCAACTTCTGTATCTATTAACAGGAATTATCAATCAATTTATCGCGTTAAAATGGAAGACGCAACCGATGCTGACAAATATGAATTGTATCGAAGCGGATCTTTGTGGCATTCGGTCAATGTTGAAAATGAGTATGCGGGAATTTGGGGTCAAACCTTTACAGGATTTATTGATAAAAATGACTCTATCTATGTAATGTTTCCCTCAAAAGATTCAAATGACTATGGCACCATAAATCTTGCCGGAGCATCGTGGAAGCAATTGGAAAGACAAAGAGGATTTAATCTCACTGCTAATGAGGGAAATTCTTTTTCTTATATTAAAATGCCAGTTGACCTTAAAAGTATAGACATGGAATTTATGCTTGAAGGAACCATGCATCTTGTTTGGGATTTTCATACGCCATTGGATATAATAAACGGTTGGGGTAAGTTTTCTTTAAATCAAAATGATGCAGTGTATAAAGAAGTTGTTATTTCTAAAACCGGTTGGAAGATTAATGTCTTTGATAGCGGAAAACATGTAAGGCAGACGGTGGATTCTGGAAACATAAATAACCTAAACTTATCTAAGAACAATTTGAGCTTAAAAAATGTTAATGGTAAATATGTTTTAAGTATCAACAATGAAAAATGTTGGGAAGGGGTATTGCCCGGTAATCCTGGTATCCTGGGATTATCGTTGGACCCGCATAGTTACTTATACGCTGAAAGGTTATCAGTGCAAGGGCGCAAAGTAAAAGGATTCGTTACTTATGGATTTTACAGAGCTTTGGTGGGCGCAGGAAATCAGGATCGTGATTGGGTATTCAAAAAAGATACAATGTTTTTATATGGGAGGGGAGCGGTATCAAAGAAAGACTCGGGTTTTGCAAAATGGAATTTTGATGGAAAAGGATTTGAGTTATTTTCTCCCAAAGGCCCTATGTACGGCTCCATCAATATTTATCTTGATGGGAAATTTCTAAAAAATATTTCTTTAAAGAATCACGAGGAAATAAAATCGTCTTCAATATTTAAATTTACTGAACGCGGCGTAAAAGAACACGCGGTTTATATTGAATCACTTGACGGTTTACTTCCGGTTGATTGTATCAATGTAGAATTATAGCATATAGCCTGACAATTGATTTTAAAATAGATAGTAAAAGTTATTTAATGAAAGTATTGAACAGAGTAAGATCAGTATGGTTATTGCTTTTCCTGGTCGCATGCATATCGACGACTTATGGTAAGGAGCAATCCGAAGCATTTACAAACGATCCGGTGAAAACTATAGCTATCAATTTGCCAAAGGATGCAGGAAAAATAATAAAGAATATTGCTTCTGTTTTTATTGCACGAATAGAGCAGCGGAGCGGAGCAAAGGCGAGGATAGGAACAAAGGGAGAATTAAAAATTGAGCTATCAATTGACACAAGTATTGAAAATGATGGATTTCAAATTGTTAACGGTGTGGAAGGGTGTATCAGTATTTGATTTTATAATAGATAGGGCCAATAATAAAAATGAATTTAATGGGAGAGATCATCAATGCTTATGATACTTTTTGAAATACAGCAGAAGAAAAAGCATTGAAAGTTATTTTAAGCAATGAATAAAAATCAATTTTAAAATTGAAAGTACTAAATCCATAAAATGTATAAATCGTTAGAGGAAGGGGTGGGTATTATTCAACTGGACAGAAATATTTTTATTCAAACTGCAAACGCAGCGCCACAGCACCGGAATTTCCCATTAAAAAAAATTTGGTAATGGTAACTTAACGTTGGCTTAAAGTTGGGGTAATATTGGTAGGCGACTTTTGCATCGAAATAAAAAAATTATGAGCAAAACAATTACCATTCTAAAAGCACAAAACCAAATCTCAAAAGTATTTTTTGCATTTTTATGGCTGGTGTCTATGCACGCCATGTCGCAGGACACAACTAAAACAAAAGAAGAATTCAAACCTTCCGGTAAATTATGGGGTTATGCATTCGGCGATTATGCTTTTAAACTTCATGCAGATTCTGCGTTGAGAGGAAAGCAACAATATTCGGGTCTTCCCAAAAATTATAATTCCTTTAATTTTCGATGGGTTTATTTAGGGTATGATTACCAGTTTACTCAAAATATACCTTCTCAATTAATTCTTGCACATGAATCTTCTTTTGAAGCCAGCCCCTTCGGTACAGATGCTCTGACTGACAATAACGATTCAGTGTATATAAAGGCCATGAACATTAGTTTCAAAATATTATACCACGCGCTACTATAGTTGCCGGACAGCAGGCTACGCCTACATTTGCTACGCTATCTGAAAAAGTTTGCGTAAATATATCTTATAGGTAGCAATTTCAATGATTTGTAGAACCTATGACCGTATAGAAAAAGGAGCTATAAAAGCCCCTCATCAGCAAAAGAATAATACCCCTCGCTGGTGACGATGACGTGATCTATCACTTTTATATCAAGATACATCCCAGCTTCTTTAATCTTTCTTGTCAATTCTTCATCGGCTCTGCTTGGTTTA
>DASSHD010000129.1:0-11623 GCA_035693085.1 Hanamia sp.
GCAACAAAAACAACAGAAAAGGAATTTGATACAATTCCTCCGGGCACAGAAGTTACCTGGCATTATCGTAACGCAATCGGACACGGGACAGTAAAAAGTATCTACAAGAAAGGTACTGATGCGGATAACACTGAGTACTCAATACAACAGCATGATCATCATCCTGGTGAACCTGAAATAGTTCACCACTATGGAAGAGCGCTTACCCGTAAAAAGTAGTTACTAAGATCCTGTCTGACGGTATCAGTTTGACATGATTTCGATTGATACGGTCAGGCAGATTTTTAGTTCTTTTATTCTAATTCATTTTTAAAAAACAGGAATCATTTTAATGTATTTGTATTATTATTTCTGGCGTGTGAGTTTTATCCGGTGGGTAATCTGGATTCTTTTTATCTTTTGGGTTTTCGCTATACTATGGGGATTTTATCAACGTTACCGTGACACATCTTACGATATTCTTAGAAAGCGTTTTGCATCAGGTGAAATAACTAAAGAAGAATACCAGGAAGCCAAAAGAGGACGTGGGAGAAACCTGCATAGGCAAAAATTCTAACTGCTGTAGGAAGTCAGATAAACACGAAATCCAAAATTTATAACACAATCAGTAAACAAACCTACCTGTCCGGTAGGCAGCAAATTACCCTTTTTCTTCATTTGCTAATTTCAATGCTCCCCAAGCGTTTCGGCAACGAGTTCGGGATTGTGTTTATGTTTAAAGAAGATAACAAATAAAATAGCTACTACTAAAGCATATAACGAAAACGATATCCAGATGCCGCGCCAGTCTTTACTTTTATCTGCATAAGTAAAAAACTGATCTATCACAATTCCGCTGATAGAACTTCCCAGAACGGCTCCTATGCCATTGGTCATCAGCATGAAAAGACCTTGCGCACTGGCTCTGATAGAAGGGTCGCTTTGCGATTCTACAAAAAGGGAGCCGGAAATGTTGAAAAAATCAAAGGCCATTCCATACACGATACATGAAAGAATGATCATCCAAAGTCCATCTCCGGGATTGCCGTAAGCAAATAATCCAAAACGGAAAAACCAGGCGAGCATACTCATCAGCATTACTTTTTTGATCCCAAATCTTTTTAAGAAAAAAGGGATCGCCAGGATAAAAAGAGTTTCAGAAACCTGTGAAATAGACATAATGATGGCTGGATATTTTACAGCTATCAATCCTTTGTATTCGGGTACATTAGCAAAGTCATGAAGGAAGGTGTCTCCATACGCGTTTGTTAATTGCAACGCTGCACCAAGGAGCATAGCAAAAATAAAAAAGATAGCCATCTTCCTGTTTTTCAACAGAGCAAATGCGTTAAGACCTAAAGCATCAACCCAGGATTTCTTTTCTTTGGAACGGAGCAATGGCGGGCATTTGGGTAAAGAGAATGCATAAATGCCCAATATTAATGCAGCTACTGAGGCTACATAAAACTGCCCCGATGTAGTTTCAAAATGTAATAAACTTACTACCCACAATGCCACTATAAATCCTATAGTGCCCCATACCCTTATAGGAGGATAATCTATCACTACATCCTTTCCTTCTCTTTTTAATGCGGAATAGGCAACAGCAATTGATAGCGAAATCGTGGGCATGTAAAATATCATATTGATCAACATAACCCAGAAAAAAGTAAGTGGGTTATTGATCATTGGAATGGTAAATAAAACAATCGCTCCACAGATATGAAAAATGCCATATAATTTTTCTGCATTTACCCATTTATCAGCAATAATGCCGGCAATGGAAGGCATAAATAAAGAAGCAATTCCCATAGTAGAAAAAATAGCACCGAATTGGGTGCCTGACCAATGTTTTGTCTGAAACCAATATGCGCCAATAGTAATCAGCCATGCACCCCACACAAAGAATTGTAAAAAAATCATTACAATAAGACGGAACCTGATATTCTTCATCTAATTTTATTTTAAAATAATATGCTGAAAGCTAAATTATTTTGAAAGATAAGCGAATTAATAAAATCTTTTCAGCTAAGTTTTATTTCAGCTTAAAATCCTACTATTGCATTATAAATTTTATCAGTTCTCTTTTAATTTTTTTAATTCTGTAAATAACACTGCTTTGAAACATATCACTTTTTTATTTTTCTGTTTATGTTTAGTTTTTAATATTTCTTTTGGTCAACAAAAACCTGAACGTACTCAAACAAAAACTTTGTCACAATACCAGAGATGTGCTACTGAAACAAGAGTGCAGATGCTGTTTAGGAAATTTCCTGAGAGAAAAGCATTGGCAGAAAAGCTGGCAAAAGAAATCCCTTCTGCAAAAGCATTACGCGCTCCGCAACGCTTACAAAGCACAGTTTATCTTCCCGTGGTTTTTCATATTGTACTTCACAATCCTTATATAATTACAGAAGCGCAGGCGCAATCACAGATTGATGCACTCAATGCTGATTTCGCAGGATTAAATGCAGATAGCACCAATGTTCCTGCAGCATTTGAGGCAGTAAGAGGACATTCCTTAATACAATTTGTTCTGGCAAAAAGAACGCCGTCGGGAGCGCTTACCAATGGCATCGAAAGAGTATTCAGTTCCACTACTGCCAATCCTAATAATGTTACAGATTCCATCAAAAGAGCTGCATTGGGTGGCGCAGACGCATGGGACCCTGCTTCTTATATTAATATCTGGGTAGGCAATATAGCAGATAATGGAGGCACATTAGGATATACACAAATTCCCGGAAGTGGCTCCCCCGCTGATGATGGTATTTTTTGCAATGTTATCAGCTTTGGTATCAGCAGCTGTAATGTAAGCGTCTATAATAAAGCGCGCACCATAGTTCACGAGATGGGGCATTATTTTGGACTCAATCATATTTGGGGCGATGATGAAAATACCAGCAATGTATGTTCGGGGGATGATTTTCGGGCATTGACTACCGAAGGATCTACTTATACTTTACCCCTCACACTATACAATCCACCAGGCCAGGGAAACACACCTGCTGATATTGGAGATACGCCAAACCAGGCCATTGCTACTACAAATTGCCCATCCGGGACAGTTACGGATGCCTGTTCAACCGTTGCCCCGGGAATTATTTACCAGGATTATATGGATTATACCCTGGATGATTGCTATAGCATGTTTACCAAAAAACAAGTAGAACGAATGGAATACCTTCTCGAAACTTACAGAGGTGGCCTTATCACTTCATTAGGCGGAACACCGCCGGTAAATGCAGCTGTGAGAGATGCTTCGCCTGTATTATCTGTAAACCCGGGAGGCATAGAAACTTCCGGCTGCTCTTCTATTTATCATTCTTCCACTTTAACCTGTGCAGGAAATTTTATTCCTAAAGTACTTATTGCTAACAAAGGATTAAATAACATTACTTCCATTACGGTAGGATACAGTTTAAACGGAGGAGCTCCGGTTACTGTTAATTTGAATACGGGTTTATCTTTTGGCGCCACCCAAATGGTAAGTTTCCCTCCGGTGGCAGTAGCAACCGGCGTATATACTTTTAAATTTTTTACTTCAAATGTAAATGGAGCCGGAGCAGACCAGGTGCCGGCAAATGATACATTATCTTCAATACTTACTGTTCCTAATCCTGTACCGCTGCCTGTTTCAGAAGGTTTTGAGAATGGTACTTTTCCTCCATCGGGTTGGAGTATTATAAATCCTGATAATAATAATACCTGGCAACTTACGACTCCCGGAAATAATAGCGCTCATTCCATGTTCATAGATAATTACGATAATGGTTATGCCGGGCAGATTGATGAGATACGTACTCCCAAATTGATTTTATCCGGCACTGACCCTGTTGTTATCAGCTTTGATCTTGCACATAAAAATTACCCTGATTCACAGTATAATGATAGTCTCCAGGTATTGGTTTCTTCTGATTGCGGCGCTACATTTACCAAATACTTTAATAAAGCGGGAGCTGCACTTTCCACGGCGGGATCTACTTCCGATGCTTATTTGAATCCGGCTGCCGGTGATTGGCAAACACAAAAAATAACATTGGACGGTTCGGCAGTAAGTTCGGGAAATATAATTGTTGCCTTTAGAAATGTAAGTGATTTTGGAAATAATATTTACATTGACAATATTAATATCAGCCAGGAGAAATCAAGAGACCTTACTGTAACTGCCGTAAACCCGCCTGTTGAAATAGATTGTGCAGAACCTACCATCCCTGTAGCAACCATTAAAAATGTAGGATTTTCAACTATTACAGGGTTTAATGTTGCATATACGATAGATAACGGGACTCCTTCACAAACGACTGTTACAGGAGTTTCACTTGCTCCAGATGCACAAATGAATGTTCCGTTAAATACGTTTACCCCTACACAAGGTCAACACACAATTAAGGTGTTTAGTGCTGCACCAATATCTACAGATGGTACCGGAGATGAGAATGTTTTAAACGATACGATCACCAAGTCATTTATTGCAGCAGGAAATATAACTCCTCCGGTAACCGAAGGTTTTGAGAGTGCAGTATTCCCGCCTGCGAACTGGTACATCGAAAATCACGATGCAGGAATCACATGGGAGAAAACAACCGCTGCTGCCAAAACCGGTTCTGCGTCTATGGTAATAAGAAATTTTAATAATACATCTACAGGAACAACCGATGAATTTGTTTCTTCAATTATTTCGGGTACATCTACTTATGATTCCATGTACGTTTCGTTTGATTATGCTTATGCAACGGGACTTTCAGCAAGCCTGGCAGATACATTGGAATTACAGATAACTACTGATTGCGGACAAACATTTACTACCGTGTGGAAAAACTGGGGAACCGGACTGCAGACGACAACTAACGGCACCGGTACAGCATTTGTTCCGGGTTCAAATGATTGGGCAAGTGTAAATGTGAATTTGTTCAACTTCGTAGGCACGCAGAATTTCCAGGTTTACTTTATTGATAAAGGCAATAAGCAAAATAACCTGTACATTGATAATATTAATATTTACGGTATTACTGTTCCGCCACGTTTAAAATCGCAAGGATATTTAATTTATCCAAATCCTTTCAGGCAACAGTTTATTATCAGGAATTACCAGGTGCCCGTCACGTTGCAAAGCGCACATATTTACAATTCGGTTGGCCAGTTGATATGGACAAAAGAATATAACGGTAATGGTTACACTGAAATGCCTGTTGATTTGGGCAACGCTCCGCCAGGTGTTTATTTCCTGAAACTTCAATATACAGATAAGTCTGTTATTCAAAAGATAGTAAAAGAATAGTGGAACTTTTGGAAAGTTCTTTGAGATTTGTGAACCAAATAAAACACCTATCCAGGTTTCCAAAAGTTTTTGATAAGAAACAAAATCTAAATTATTTCTTGTTTTACTGTAAATAAACTTTCCAAAAGTTACCAGTTTTTTTTGATTCAAACTTTTTATAGATGATAACGAAAATTTTTATTCAGGCGCTAAACAAAACTTTTGGAAAGTACAACGTTGGCGGACTTTTGGAAAGTTATTTGAGATTTCTGAATCAAATAAAACACCTATCCAACTTTCCAAAAGTTTTTGATAAGAAACAAAATCTTACTTATTTCTTGCTTTACTGTAAATAGCTTTTTCTTAATTCGTGGCTTAATAAATTTCTTAATTTTGCTGAATGATTAACACAAATAAAGAAGAAGATTTATTAGGATTAATAAACGTATTACCCCAAGGGAAAATCTTTAAAAATATTACAGAAAAAATAGTAACTGATGAAAGAATAACTGATGAAGAAGGGATCTTACTATTTGAAAAAGCAAGCCTCGGACTTAGCGCCACATTAGCCAATTATATCAGGGAAAAGAAACACGGCAATAAAACTTATTTCAACAGAAACTTTCATATTGAGCCTACGAACGTTTGTGTGTTCTCCTGCAAGTTCTGTTCTTACTCCCGCTTGTATGCTCACCGCGATGAAGGCTGGGTATTGAGCAAAGAACAAATGATGGACATTGTAAAAAGCTATGATGGTAAGGCTGTAACAGAAGTTCATATTGTAGGAGGAGTTCATCCAAAAATGAATCTCGATTTCTTTTGCGATTTTATTTCACAGATAAAACAGCATAGGCCTGAACTTCATGTAAAAGGATTTACTGCTGTGGAACTGGATTACATGTTTCGCAAGGCAAAATTATCTGTAAAGGAAGGGATGAAAAAATTGCACGATGCTGGTTTGCAATCCATGCCTGGCGGAGGGGCAGAGATATTTGATGCTGATATAAGAAGCCGGATTTGCCATGATAAAGTAGATGCAGAAGGCTGGTTAAAAATTCATGAGGAAGCTCATGCTCTTGGGATGCATACTAATGCTACCATGCTTTACGGGCATATAGAAAATTATGCGCACCGTATAGATCACATGAGCCGGTTAAGAAATTTACAAGATAAAACACACGGCTTTAATACATTCATTCCATTAAAATTCCGTAACAAAAATAATGACATGAGCAATGTTCCTGAATCATCTATTATTGAAGACATGAAAATGTATGCCGTAGCAAGAATTTACATGGATAATTTTGCTCACCTGAAAGCGTATTGGCCAATGCTCGGCAGGCAAAATGCACAACTTTCTTTATCATTCGGGGTAGATGATATGGATGGAACCATTGATGATTCCACCAAAATTTATTCTATGGCCGGCAGCGAAGAACAGACTCCGAAAATGAGCACAGATGAACTGGTAATGCTCATTTCCCAGGCCGGCCGTGAAGCTGTAGAAAGAGACACTTTGTATAATGTAGTGAAGAATTATTCTTTAAAAAAAGATGTAGAATTTGATGTGGTGCTGAATTGAAAACCATGCAATCCTTCTATTGAACAAGGATAAGTGCGGCTTTTCACCAACAAAACGAATTGACAAAACCCTATATTTGAACCCGAATATGCAACCAACCATCACCAAATATCTTCAATTTTTTACTGCAACTATTTTGGAATGGCTGCCCGGCTGAAAGAAAGACCGGGTGACACGATTAAGTTCAGAGGCTGGTGAAGCCATCGCTTCAAAACCCAAGCTATAAACCAACTGGGGCAGTCTGTGGAGAACACCAACAGTGGAAGAAATTTTAGGATATATTGCGCGGGATTTTTAGGGGATGAAGGGCTTGATTGAATTGAACTTTAGTTAGCAATCAAAATGGCACAAGGGACGCTTTCACCAACATGGGGATAAAAACTTTTAATGATGAAATATTTTTATGGTCTCATTTTTTGCTTATTAATTTATTCTTGTAGCAATAGTTCATCTGAAAAAAGAAGATCAAAACTATGGTCGATGATTAGAAGTAACAAGGTTGATAGTATTGTTGTTGCCACTATTGAGATACAGAAAGTAAATGACTCAAGTATGCTTAATGCAATACTTTATAAGCCAAATGATCCACGAATAACTCAACTCCCATTTCAAAAAGGAATGTCTGTGTATCAAATCAAAATGACAGCATTAAAACAAATAACGGGAATCACGCCGCCAATCAAAATAACCTATAAAGTAGATACTTCAATAATTAACTTTTATCAAGAAAAAATAAAGGAGAAAAAGTAATACCTGTGCAAATACCCCTGCTATCGGTCGAATCTTCAAATAAAAATAGAGTGCTGTCCCTATGTTTACAACTACGGACAAATAAGAATTCCGATTATTTGTCCATCTGCTGTGTGCCATGCAAGTTCTTTGAAAGAAGTGAAAAAGAAGCGAAAAGCTCCCGAAACACAGTTAGAAATCATTCCTCTTGATCGCTCGTTAATTCAAACTTAAAGATACGGTTTTGCTCAATTCTTTTTGTTAGGGAGCAGCCGCACGTTTCCCCTCACTCAACACCAACAAAGGACTTTTTCCTCTTTTGGAAGACCAGCAAGGGATAAGAACTGTTTTGTTGCGATACCATATCTTTGCCTCCCATAGGTTTCTTATTTTTAAAAGGTAAGCACTAAAGCAAATTGGCTGATGAAAGTATTTACCAACTAAATAAAAAAACCTTTTTAAATTATTTTACTATCCTAAAACTTTTTTTCAAAATGGCAATCTTGGGAGATATTAACAGGCCTGCATTTTATACGATAGACGAGTTTCCCCGGTTTAGGGAACTGTGTGATAATTGGCAGATTATCAGAGAAGAATTTTTACAGATTAATGCTCCTTTAATGAATGTACACCGGCATGCAAAAAAACTAGAAGAGTTTATCAAACAAATGCAGTTGGAATTAGAAAACGGAAATGATTATGGATGGGTACGTGGTTGGGGCAAAGAGGGAATAAATGATGATTGGATACAATATGCAATTTACTCGAATAGCAGCGATGTGAATAAAATGCTAGAACCATATATCAATAAATTAATTCCACGAACACTCGAAATGCTTAAAAGAATAAGCGGTATAAAAATTTGTGGATTCGCAAAATTAAAAGCACATTCGATGCTGCCCTGCCATACACATGAGGGAATTTATAAAGAGTCTCTCTTGCAGTTCCATTTGCCTATTGTTACAGCGCCAGAAAGAAACTATGCATATTTAAATGTAATGGGAGAATTTAGGCGGCATGTAGAAGGAGAGCCAATAATTTTTGATGGTTCATTAGATCATTTTGCAATCAACGAATCAGACTTTGACAGAACTGTAGTATATATGGAATTTAAAAAAGAATTAATTGTTTAAAAGAGCACTTTCCAACTTAAACATATTATAGTTTAACTGATTTCTGTTCAGATAACAGAGCAAAATAGAATAAAAATGAAGTTGATATGATGTCTTTTGTGTTTATTCAATTTCTGTTTAATTAGTAAAAGCCAAAACAAATACGATACTGAAAAATGGCTATTGTACAATCTTAATAAATATTTTAATCCTGCATGGGTTATTAATGTACGGTATTGCTAACGGTATAGAAAATTGTTTGATACATCCTGCACAAGCCCCAACTTGTTACCCGATGTCAGCCATCCAAATTAGAGAGATCCTGAAAATCCTCAAATCCTGATTCAGACAAAAGAAAAAAGAATTTATTGACGGAGAGTCAACAGCTACAGGAAATACAAATGTTCGAATTCCCGATTAAAGTATTTTTGTACCTTCATATTCCAATTCTCAATTTTTGTCTATTTAAATTTTTCAGCTATGTCAACCTATAATCTTTCCATCAACGAAAAATCATATACTATTGACGCAGAACCCGACATGCCGCTGCTGTGGGCTATTCGCGATTTTGTTGGATTAAAGGGTACGAAGTTTGGTTGCGGTATGGCGCTGTGTGGTGCGTGTACCGTGCACCTGGATGGCAGCCCGACCAGGTCATGCCAAATTCCGTTAAGCTCATTGAAACCCGGACAAAAAATTACCACGATCGAAGGCATTTCAAAAGATGTGGATCATGTAATTCAAAAAGCATGGATTGCAAACCAGGTGCCGCAATGTGGCTATTGCCAATCCGGGCAGATCATGTCTGCAGTCGCCTTGCTGGCATCCAATCCGAATCCGAGTGATGAGGATATTGATGCCTACATGTCGGGAAATATTTGCAGATGTGGTACCTATCCCCGCATCAGGAAGGCAATACATGCAGCAGCGAAGATGACTACGGTCAAAGGATGATTTTTACCTGATGCATGGTTACATTTATGGCATCTTATTTTAGTTGTATCAATTAAACCTCAAAAACATGACAGCAATTTCAAGGCGCAACTTTATTAAAACTTCCGGTACCGCAACCATTGGATTATGGTTTGGGATTTCTTTGCTGGACGGTTGTGTGACAAAAAAATCTATTGCAGGCGCCAACAATTTTACGCCGTATATCCTGGTAGATCGCGATAACAACATCACTATTTATAACATAAAACCCGAACTGGGACAGGGTACCTTTCAATCTATCCCTTCATTAATTGCCGAGGAGTTTGAAGTAACCCTCGACCAGGTAAAAATCCTGAATTCAAATGGTGAAAAAGCTTTTGGCCCACACCAAAGCGCCGGAGGAAGTTCATCGGTGAGAGGTAGCTACAACGAGTTAAGAAAAGTGGGCGCTTCTGCGAAAGAAATGCTTCTTACCGCAGCAGCAACAAAGTGGGGAGTGAATGTTTCAGATTGCTATGCAGAAAGCGGAAAAGTTTTTCATAAACCTTCCAATAAAAGTTTCACCTATGGTGAACTGATAGAAGAAGCATCAAAGCTCGATGTGCCGAAAGATCCCAAACTCAAAGACCCAAAAGACTTTAAGATGTTAGGCAAGTCTATGCCGAGGCCCGACGTGCCTATGAAAATAAGCGGTAAAGCAGTATTCGGTATTGATGCAGAAGTACCGGGTATGTTATATGCTTCGGTTCAGAGATGTCCCGTTATCGGGGGAACGTTAAAAAGTTTTGATGCGGGCGAAGCGATGAAAGTTCCCGGCGTGGTGAAGGTGGTGAAAGCGGAAAGAAAAATAGGGAAATACAGTTATGTTGGTGTGGCTGTTGTTGCGAACAGTTATTGGGCTGCATTAAAAGCCCGCAAATTATTAAAGATTGATTGGGACACCAATGGTTTTGAAACCTTTAATTCTAAGGATTATGAGAAAAAGCTGCGCTCTCTTGGCAATGAAGATGGTGTGATTGATAAGCAAATTGGCTCGGTGGCTAATGTTACTGAATCACCTTCTAATGCCATTGAAGCATTTTATGAAACACCTGTGGTAGCGCACAGTACGATGGAGCCAATGAATTGTACGGTTAGTGCGAACAGTGATAAACTTGAAATATGGGCATCTACGCAGGTGTCCAGCTCCGTTACAGGCGAAAAGGATGGCAATCTTCCTGCACTTACCGGGTATAAACCGGAAAAGGTCACGTTTCATGAAAGCTTTGTCGGTGGTGGCTTTGGAAGGAGGTTGTATCTCGATTTCATGGTGGAAGCGGTGAATATTGCGAAACAAATTGATAAGCCTGTAAAAGTAATCTGGTCAAGAGAAGATACTACACAGTTCGGTCCGTTCAGGCCAATGACTTTTTCAAAACTAAAAGGCAGCGTTTCCAATGATGGCAAATTAATTTCATTTGAACATAAGGTCATCAGCCCGTCCCTGCACGATTCCTCGAATAAGGATTTTGATAAAACAAAAGTAGATGGCTCGATGGTGGAAGGTATCGGCAGCCAGGATTATGAAATTCCGAACCTGAAAACATCATACGTATGGGCAGATTATCACGTGCCTGTTTGCGCCTGGCGGTCGGTAACAAGTTCTACGTTGGCATTTGCACACGAATGCTTCATTGATGAATTGGCGCACAAAGCAGGAAAAGACCCTATGGATTTCCGATTGCAAATGTTACCGGAAAGTTCTGACACGAGGAGAGTTTTGGAAAAATTAAGGGAATTCTCCAACTGGAATACACCCTTGCCGGCGGGCAAAGGCCGCGGTATTGGACAATGGTTGTTCTTCGCAGGGTTGTGCGCGCAGGCGGTGGAAGTTAGCTACGTACAAAACAAAATAAAAGTAGATAAAGTGTATGCAGTCATCGACCTGGGCACGGTGGTCAATCCTGATAATGTAAAGAACCAGGTAGAGGGCGCCATCATCATGGCATTGACTGCAGCTACTAAACCGGGTATCACTTTAGCAGACGG
>DASSHD010000130.1:0-7300 GCA_035693085.1 Hanamia sp.
AAATCGCTCGTAAATTATTTTTTTGTCCTCGTAATCCAGTTGGGAAGTAGTGGGTGATAATATTTCAATGACAATATCAGGAGCGCCGAAGAGCCCCTTATTTTGTATTTTTTTAAGATTTTCATTTTTGATAAATATGATATCAGGTTGCAAAACATTTTCGTTGGAAAAATAAACATCAAAAGGCGCAATCCGGACTTCGCCAATTTTATTTTTTCTCAGGAAAATACTAAGATTTACAAAAAGCTCTCCGATAGTAACCTGGTGGATGTTTAGTGGTGCAGGGCTCATAATCAGTTTGTTATTTATTAGTTGGCACAACGTTCCTTCAGGAAGCGATTCCCAAACTTCCTGCATTATTTTTGGAGGATGGATTAATGTGTTTGTCATTGCATTATAAAGTTAAGGATTTTATTCTCCTCCAAATGTCAAACTGCCCAAAATTGATCTACTTTGTTATGCATTCGTTGCTTCCGGAAAAAGTTATTTTTGGTCGTAAAGAAGCCATGAATAGAACGAAGTAGTGAGTTTTTGAAAGTCGTTCTTGGGGGATGTTGCAACCGGTTCGAACCCACACAGTGATTTAAAAGTTGATGTTGGTTCCAATGACAAAAGAGCGAATTTCTGCGATGGTGGCCGCCTGTTTTTCAAAACTTTCATTTCGCAAAAAGAAAGAATCAACATTCTTAGTGGAAGGGTCAACAATGAAATACTCTTTAACACCAAATCGCTCGTAAATTATTTTTTTGTCCTCGTAATCCAGTTGGGAAGTAGTGGGTGATAATATTTCAATGACAATATCAGGAGCGCCGAAGAGCCCCTTATTTTGTATTTTTTTAAGGTTCTCATTTTTAATAAAAATTAAATCAGGTTGTAAAACATTTTCTTTGGAAAAATAAACATCAAAAGGTGCAATCCGGACTTCGCCAAGTTTGTGCGCTCTTAAGAAAATGGAAATCTCAACATTAATATTATTCAAAATGACCTGGTGGATGTTTAGTGGTGCAGGGCTCATAATCAGTTTGTTATTTATTAGTTGGCACAACGTTCCTTCAGGAAGCGATTCCCAAACTTCCTGCATTGTTTTTGGAGGATGAATTAATGTGTTCGTCATTGCATTATAAAATTACACCTTTTTATTCTACCGGCAAATGCATTAAAGTGAAGCACTTTTGAATTAATTTTATTGACAACCTGGTTGAAAGATGTTTCAAACTCAAAAAACTTATTTGCTTTTATGGCCAAAATCATTTTCTTTATTATTTGTTTGTTCACTGTCCCGAACGTTTTTCTCCAAAAAGCTTTTGGCCAAACAATTATTTATAACCAGGAAATTCTTCATAAAGCAGATTCTGTTTTATCACTCATGACACTCGATGAAAAAATTGGCCAGCTCACCATTTTTGGCAGCGATAAAAAAGGATTGGAGCAATTGATTAAAGAAGGAAAAGTAGGCGGCACCAATGGAATGCTGCCAGGCAAAAAAGATGTGCGCGGTTATTTAAAAAATCTGCAGCAACTGGCCATGCAATCGCGCCTGAAAATTCCGCTTCTTTTTATGGGCGATGTGGTTCATGGTTACCGTACCTGCTTCCCGGTTCCGTTGGCGCAATCCTGTTCGTGGAATCCTCAATTGGTTCAGATGGCGGATAGTATCTCTGCGGTGGAAGCCACGTCTGCCGGAATGAACTGGACATTTACGCCAATGGTTGACATTTCCCGTGACCCGCGATGGGGGCGGGTTATGGAGGGAGCAGGTGAAGATCCTTTCTTAGGTTCCGTTTTTGCAACCGCAGCGGTTCATGGTTTCCAGGGCAATGATCTTTCAGACCCTCATTCTATGGCTGCCACTGCAAAACATTTTGCCGCGTATGGAGCCGTTGAAGGTGGCCGCGATTATAATACGGTGAATGTTCCTGAGCGGCTGCTTCGTGAAATTTATCTTCCGCCGTTCCAGGCTGCTATTGATGCAGGGCTTGCCACGGTGATGCCTGCTTTTATTTCTCTTGACGGAATTCCTGCGTCTGAAAATAGTAACCTCCTTAATGATATTCTTCGAAAAGAGTTTGGATTCAGAGGCGTGACGGTGTCGGATTATGATGCGATTCCTGAATTGCTCGAACATGGTGTGGTTGCGGATAGTGCGGGCGCAGCGAAGAATGCTATCAATGCAGGAATGGATATGGACCTGCACAGCGGCACTTATCTCAGGCAACTTCCGCAATTAGCGAAAGAAGGAAAAGTAAGTGAAGCAACCATCAATGCAGCCGTGCGAAAAGTGTTGGCTTTAAAATTTAAACTCGGATTATTTGACAATCCTTATAAGAATGGAAATACAACTTTGGACGATGAAAATAAAATGTTGGAAAAGCACAGGCCCTTGGCCCGGCAGGTAGCGAGCGAATCTATTGTGTTATTAAAAAATGAGAAAAAAATATTACCGCTTTCAAAAAATATAAAAACACTTGCTGTCATTGGGCCGCTCGCAAAAGACCAAAAGAATCTATTGGGGCCTGTACATGCGCTTGCAAAGTGGGAAGATGCGGTCAATGTTTGGGATGGAATTAAAAAAGCAGTTTCCTCAAAAACAAATTTGTTGTATGCAAAGGGTTGTGAGATCGAAGGAGATTCTACCCCAGATTTTTCAGACGCCCTGTCTGTTGCGAAGCGTGCAGACGCAGTCGTGATGGTGCTGGGGGAAGATGCCGGCATGAGCGGTGAAGGCGACAGCCGTTCCGAATTGGGATTGCCCGGAAACCAATTGGATTTGCTGAAGGCCATCGTAAAAACAGGAAAGCCGGTTATCGTAATTCTTTTGAACGGGCGCCCGCTTACCATTGATTGGATGCACAATCATGTAAATGCTATTTTAGAAACATGGTTTGCTGGAACGGAAGCAGGGCCTGCCATTGCCGATATTTTATTTGGTGATTATAATCCTTCGGGAAAATTGACGATGTCGTTTCCACGCAACACCGGGCAGATTCCGGTTTACTACAACCATCTGAATACCGGCAGGCCTTTTCAGAAAGGAAATAAATATACATCGCGTTATATAGATATTCCCAACAGCCCTTTATATTCTTTTGGATATGGATTGAGCTATACGGATTTTTCTTATTCCCCAATCCAATTGAATACGCATGAATTAAATTGGAATGATACTTTGAAAATATCCGTGAAAATTACCAACACCGGAAAAGTAGCCGGAACAGAAATCGCACAACTTTATATCCACGATTTGGTAGCTGAAGTGAGCCGACCTGTGAAAGAATTGAAAGGTTTTAAACGAGTGTATCTCCAATCCGGAGAAACGGCTTCTATCTTTTTTACATTAAGCAGAAAAGATTTATCATTTTATAAAAAAGATATGAGCTATGGCACCCAACCCGGCGGTTTTGAAGTGTTTGTGGGCGGAAGTTCTGATGCGGTGCAAAAGGAACATTTTGTCTTGAACGGGAATTGAGAGAGGCAGTAAACGAAGGAATAACAGTGATTTTTATTTTTCCTCATTTGCTTAAAGTTTATTTGAGCTGTGAATTTGGAGGCAGGTTTTTTTTGATTCGGGGAAAGTAATTTATTATACCGATTGGGAGGGAAAGTGAATGGTGTAATTTTAGCGGGATATAAATGTTGGCTTTAATGTCATTCAGCTATTAGTTGTTTTAATGAGCAGAAAAGCAATGAAACATATCTTTTTAGGTAACCATAAACCAGTTAGACCATGAAATATTTAAGAGTAATTCCTTTAATTGTGTTAACAGCATCATGCGCTACAAAATCGTCTCCGCAATATGATGACGGGTGGCATAAAGCATTTATAGAAATAGATAATGGAAATACGGAGGGAGCAATGGTTGGAACAAAGGACGGTCTTGTAGATACGATTTGTTTTTCTTCCGGCAAATGTGTCGGACATTTTACACAGTGGACTACTTTTGAACATAGTCAAAACGTGTCAGGTAAGGATAACAATAATATTTACACAGTGTATATCATTCCCGATGAATGGGACCAATCGAAGGAATTATTTCAACATAAAGAAGATGAACAATAGCCTACTCATTGCTTTTTCTTTTTCGACTTTGGTTTAAGATTAAAATATTAGTTATGAATGATATTTCAGATGAAATGTTCTATTTAATTCAGGATAAAGAATTAAAAATAAGAGGTCGGTATTTGCGCTTTTCAGCAAACATAGAGGGGCTAATGGCAAAATCCGTCATCTTACTAAATGAGACCAAAACAAAACGATTGGGTGTAGAAAAAAAAATTAATTTAAAAAATTTCATGTTCAATCAAAAACTAAAAAAGTTTCAATCCTTACTTTCTGAGATATGTCCTGACTTAGCCAAATCTTACCATGCTTTATTTAATTACATTAACACTTTTAGAGAAATGAGAAACAAAATGGCGCATTGTTATTTCAAATGGGATGAAAAAGATTTGAACTCTGTAGTTATTTGGGACTTAGACGAAACAAGTGGGATACAAAAAATGGAACCAACTAAATATATTTTAGAGGAAATTAGCGACTCCTTAAAACAGTCAATGAAAGACATTATTGAGGATTTGAACTCTCTTTCCTCCGAGATAATTCAGAGGGTAAGACCTGAGATTCCGCATATGTTTTAGGTAAAATAAACTTTCCGACATACCTAAGAAATTCGATATCCAATTTATCTGTTTCATCGAACGAATCTCTGGCTGATACAAAATTTGAAAATTTTATATAGAAACACTAGCGCCAACAAAAAGACTCCAATAAGATGGTTAAAAGAATAACAATGAGTTGTAGTTTTCTATCAGTATAGACTGCGCGGGATTCCAGCAGACGAACAAATATCAGCGTTTTGCATTTATCTTCGGCTTTAGTTTTTCAATCAAGTTTGAGCGGTAGTAAACAAAGAAATAATGCGGATTCCTAATTTGCTCTTGTATTTAAAATGTATTTGCACTTTGACTTTGTAACCGCGTTTTATTTATTAGATTCGGGGGAAGGAATTTTTTATAGCTGGTGCGCGGAAAGAGGAATGGCGTATTTTTGGGGGAATATAAATGTTATACGAGATATTCTATAACAACTTCGCCAGAAGATTGTACAATTAAAAACAAGTGCTATCATTGCAAAATGTATGAATTAAAAAACATAGAAACTTGGGAATCAAATTTTGGATTACTCCCGATTAAATTAGATCCACTTTTACCAGTGGATAAGTTTCTTATGTTAAATGGTGGAATAGGAGATTTTTGCTTGAAAACATCATCCCTTGGAGCAGAAAACATTCAAAATGTTTTCCAAGAATCCTGGTCGACAAATACAAAAAGCTTTTTATTTATAGATGAAGACTCTGTTCAAGTTACTAATTGGAATGATAAGGAAATTGAAAGAATTCCAAACAAAAAAATTGAGCTTAATTTAAATCAATTTTATAAATATCTTTCTTCTAAATCATATAAGACACAAAACGATGTAGTACCATTTATCCTTGATATATTCAGGCAACTACGAAATATTACTTTTGAAAAACAAGACTCTTCTGAGGCTATCAATTTATTATTCAATTTACTAATCAGTTTAGAAGAAGATTATTCAAAAATTGATAATGAGAAATGGAATATTTCCGAATCCAGATTTCCAGATAGATTTGAATACTTTGTTGAACTTATTAACCAAGGTGTGAGAAACATCAGACCTAATTTAGATTTAATTCTAAGACACACTGCAGGCGTTTTATTTCAAGAGGCGCATCGAGAGGTTATTTATTTTAATCCACAGAGAGATTTATTTGGTGGGGTTTCTAATAGATTGGAAACCAGAACTGATGCCTATTCTAGTATTCATTATACACCTCAATATATAGCTAGAAGTATTGTTGAAAATGTAATTAAGTCAATAGATTTCCAAAAAGACAAATTAACAATTTTGGACCCTTCCTGTGGTTCTTCTGAATTTTTAGTAGAAGTACTTAAGCAATTAAAAAATAAAGATTATAAAGGTATAGTTACAGTGAAAGGTTTTGATTCTTCAGAGAGTGCAATCCGAACATCAAAGTTTTTATTGGCTTATGAAAATCGTAAGCAATGGAATGGTAGTTTAAAAATTGAAATTAAAAAGGTTGATGATTCTTTAGTTGAGGATTGGGGAGCTAATGATATTATTTTAATGAACCCACCTTTTATTTCTTGGGAATTGTTAAAGAATAAAGTAAGTCGGGATAATGTTTTAAATATTCTTGATAAAGTTGTAAAAAAATCGAGGCCTAATCAAGCAACCGCCTTTTTCTATAAAGCTAGTCAGTCTTTGAATGAAAGTGGAATGATCGGATGTGTATTGCCAACCTCTATATTTTATTCAGAAATTTATTCTGATTTAAGAAATAAATTAAATGAAAAATTGTCATTTAAGATTTTAGCAAAACTGGGGAATTATGTTTTTGAAGATGCTCTAACAGATGTGAGTTTGTTCATAGCTTCTTGCACTCATTCCGATTTTTTACCGAAACTTATCTGGACAAAAAATGATAAGGGTATAGTTCAAGATGCATTGAGAGAATTCAGGAAAATGAATGCAAACAATGAGCAATCCGTTAATAACAAAAATTTCAGTATTTATACTCCTCCCTACTTCCCTATATTAAAAGATAGTTGGAAAATTATTTCATTAAGTGAAAATCAATTTATAAAGGATTTAAAAATTTATCACAAGGCTGGCAAGCTTTCATCTGTTTCAGACATTTTCAGGATTAATCAAGGTGCTTTATTAGGGGTGAAGAATGTTTTTAAAATATCAAAGGAGGAGTATGAGGCATTATTACCTACTGAGAAAAAAAACTTTAGGCCTATTTTGACAAACAATTCAATTAAAACCGGTAAAATAACCATTTATGAATATGTTTGGTTTCCTTACGACAAGGACGGTTTAATTTTCAAAGATGAAAACTCCTTAAAAAACTTAGGATTTTATACATCCCGGCTTTTGCCTAATAAAGATATTTTAGAAAAAAGGTCTGGAATTACTCAATGGTGGGTTTTAACCAGACCAAGAAATTTTCATTTTACTAAAGAACCTAGATTATTTTCTAATAGGTTTGGTAACTCAAATTCATTTGGCTTTGACAGAAGTGGAAACTGTGTTATTGAAGAAGGAAATGCATTTATACCTAAAAAAGAATTTCAATTATCAGATTATTATTTCTATTTAGCTTGTTTTAGCAGTAGTACTTTTGATTTATTATTATCAATTTACTCAAAACAAATCATGTCGGGTTTTGATTTAGGCAAAATCCAAATCAAAAAC
>DASSHD010000131.1:0-2484 GCA_035693085.1 Hanamia sp.
GAAAGTTTTTTAAAGCCAACTTTCCAAAAGTTTTGAAAATTTTTTTATGCCGGCAATTGAACGTCTTTCATGGTACTTGCATTCCAAATTATCTAATTGTGGAAATTGAAAAACTTTTAGATTCATTTCTCAAAAGAAATAATTTATCAGGAAATAAGAAATCATCTTTTTTGTTCGTACTGTAACATCGTGGCCTGACCTTCGATACCGGCCGCTAATATTTTCGCAATTGGATAAATTAAGGATAAAATAAAAGACAAAGTTTCCTTTTGTAACGGAACATTTCGGGGCCGGTTATTTCTTATAACCGGGCTAAATCTTTTCTTTTTGATTTTCTTCATTTTGCAAATAGTAACTTATTTCTTCACAAATATTTTCTGCTTTTCTTTCCATATTCGTTTGTATTCTTTTTTCATTTCCTTACTCAAAAAGGATTGTTCGATCAGATGAAATACTTCTTTATTTCTGCTGCTGAATTTTTTAAAAATACCGAAATAAACTTTTTCTTTGATTCTAAGGCTTTCTGCTAATTTTATAAAGTCTGCTAATTTTATTTTTTTCTTTTTATCATTTAGAGTGAGCGCCAGTTCTTCTTTATCCGCAGGATTAATCAGGTTTACATTCAGTAAATCATAAGCAGGGCTTAATGTTCCGCCTTCTTGTTGATGCAACACTGAAAAGTTTTTCAGATGCATATCATTGTTTCCTGAAATATAGCTAAACAAAACTAATTCAAAATAGTTCAGAACATCAAGCCCTTTATGGCAATATCTGGCTACCAGTTTACCAACTTTCTCATAACTGCTTTTGTATTTGTTTTCAGTTAAAAATCCTGAAAGCTGGCACATATCTTCTACGTGTATTTTCTTTCCATTTTTCCTGTCGAAACGTTTAGCCAGATAAACCATGTTGCCATCGCTTGCCTGCATGATTGTATGCTCACACACCGGAATTTTAAATATCGCTGCCAGGTGCATCGTCAGGTCTTCTGCTTCCGGCATCATTGCATATTTATAATGCTGTGGTTTTAAAATATATTCACCCCATAGGCCAACGATGATTAACCGGTTTTTATCTTTTTGTTTTTTCAAAGTTACAGATAGCTTAGGCTGAACACCGGTAACCGCTATGCGTTTATTCACTGTTTTTTTTGCCAAATCTTCCAGCAACTTATCATCTAAGTTTAAAGCAGGAATTTCTGTTGTGCCGAAAAACTTTTTAGCACAACCGGGATGAAAGTTTGCATCGCCTGCATCTTTATAACAAAACCAACAATTACTCATTTCATTTTTTAATTTTCTGGTTCTACAGTTACAGCGCCAATCGTATCTCTGCAGGTATTCAGCAGCAATTCAAACCGGTCATTTGGTTTTACTTTCCAATAATCCACCACAATATCCAATAGCCAGCCTTCAGGTATCAATCCATCGAAAAATGCAAATAAAGTTTTACCTGAATACGCTTCTTTTCTTTTGGGTAATGTAAAACTGATGGATTTACTTTCTGGCTGCGCCAGATACCTGTCATCATATTTCAATACGTAGCCATCGTCTGTTTCGGAAAGGATTGCCGCCGGTTTTCCATCATATAATACTCTTGCATTTTTAGCCATAATTTTTTGATTTGAGGTTAACCGAAAGTTCAGCGCCAAACAAACCTAATATCTGATTTACTTTATCCATTCGCATAGAAGCTTTGCCCTGTTCTATTTCGCGTACCAATCGTAATCCTACGCCTGCTTTTGCTGCCAGGTCTTCCTGGGTAAGATTATTTTCTTTTCGCTTTTGCTTCAAAAATTTAGACAATTCCATTTATACCATTTTGGGTATAAAGGTAATTTTTTATTTTGTTTTATACCCTTTTTGATATAATTGTTTTTGAAAATTGGTAATTATATCGAAAAAGGTATAGATGAAATTCCAGGGGCTGACGATATCGGCTTTTAAAATTTTAGCAGCGGTAGGTACAAGTCAGGCTGCGGATATAATGTCCCCATGTTGGCGCTATGGCGGGCAAACGTTCTGCGCTAACTCATTAACCACAAACCCGCACAAAGAGGGGATTAGTGTTTAAAATAATCTTGGCAAAGCAATTTTAAAAAAAATGTTTTTTTGATTGTATAACTTTTGGATCCGACTTTCCAAAAGTTTTAAAATTAGCTGAATAAGAATCCCTGTTATTTGTTCTTCTACTGTTATGCCGAACTTTTGGAAAGTTTTTAAAGCCAACTTTCCAAAAGTTTTCAGATTAGCTAAATGAGAATACCCGTTATTTGTGCTTCTATTTTTTCTTTATTCAAATTCAAAATATTTTTGTAGCTTGAATTTTTTCAAAACACTTATAATTCGCAGCATCATGCTTCAATTTCAATTAACCCTACAACAAATAGAAAGCTATAAAAAAGATGGCTTTGTTATCGTAAAAAATTTTTTAAAAAAAGAAGAAGTTGAAAAATTATATTCGATTGCAACGGACGATGATGCT
>DASSHD010000132.1:0-5476 GCA_035693085.1 Hanamia sp.
ATTCACACAAGAAAAAAGGCCCGTTGTTGTCTGGATTTATGGAGGTGGTTTTGTAAGCGGAGGAACCGCTGTACCTGTTTATGACGGAGAAGACATGGCTAAGAGAGGAATTGTTTTTGTAAGCGCTAATTACCGTGTAGGAGTATTTGGCTTTTTTGCTTTGCCCGAACTTACAAAAGAATCATTAAATAAAGTTTCCGGCAACTACGCATTATTGGATCAGATTGCTGCGATAAGATGGGTGAAGAAAAATATTGCGGCTTTTGGTGGTGATCCGGATAATATGACCATCGCAGGACAGTCTGCCGGATCTATGAGTGTGAACTGCCTTGTGGCTTCTCCTTTATGTAAAGGGTTGTTTAAACATGCAATTGCGGAAAGCGGCGCAGAACTTATTGAAACGCCCGAAAGAAAAACAGCCACTCTTCAAGATGCAGAAGAAGTTGGGATGAAGTATGAGCAATCACTTAATGCCAATTCGTTGGAAGCGCTTAGAAAAATTCCGGCTCAGGAATTATTAAAAAAGCATTGGCCTTTAAGCAGACCCATAATAGATGGATATGTTTTGCCAAAATCTATTCCGGATATTTTTGCCGCAGGCGAAGAAAATCAGGTAGATCTGCTTACAGGATGGAATGAGGATGATGGAGCATCTTTTGACAAGTTGGATAATGCTGAAGGATTTAAAAAACATGCTGAACAAAAATATGGTACTGATGCTAAAAAATTTTTGTCTCTATATCCTGCTGCCAATAATGAAGAAGCCATTGCTTCACAACAAAAACTTTCCAGAGATATGAGTTTTGGAATTCAGAATTATACATGGGCAAACATGCAATCCGTTTTAAAAAACCATAAAGTATATCTCTATCGTTTTGCCCGAAAACTGCCTGCCACCGGTGATTACGTAAAATATGGCGCTTTCCATACAGGAGAAGTTGCATATTCTTATGATAATTTAAGATTTGTACATCGTTGCCCGTGGCAACCTGCCGATTATGCTCTCGAAAAAATGATGTCTTCTTTTTGGGTAAATTTTATATCAACCGGAAACCCAAATGGTAAGAATCTGATTGAGTGGCCTGCATATAACACAATGTCTGATGCTACAATGATATTTAATGAAACTTCGGAAGTTAAACGGCTGCCTGGTAAAAATTGCCTGGATTTTTTGATCAACGAGATTAAAAAGAAGGATAAATAGATTTGATAATTGCATCTTATGTTTTATATCCCGGGTATTCAGATAAAGCATCTATCGTATTGCGGAAAGAAAAATCATAGAATTTGTGATTACTTTATTCCTGTTTCAAAATGAAGTCTTCGTAAAATGGCGATTACAGTAAACTTGCTTACCGGCAGGAAGAGAAATAATAAAGATTTATATTTTTTTAAATTATTTCTTTCAATTTCTCCACTACTTCATCCACTTCTTTTTTTGAATTGTATTTACTGAATGAAAAACGTACTGTTTGTTGATCCGTACCTGTCGCGATAGTACTAATCACATGACTGCCAGCTTCTACGCCCGATGTACAGGCACTTCCCCCACTGGCGCAGATATTATGAATATCCAGATTGAAAAGAAGCATATCAGATTTTTCTGTTTTAGGAAAAGCAACACTTAAAACAGTATAAAGAGATTTTCCATCAGGATCGCCATTGAAATAAACTCCGGGAATATTTTTCAATAAACTTTCTTTCATGTAATCTCTAACTTCTCTTATATGGCGGCTATCTGTTTCAAGATTTTCAATAGCTATTTCCAGTGCTTTTGCAAAGCCAACAATACCGTAGATATTTTCAGTTCCTGCACGCATACCGCGTTCCTGGCTGCCGCCATTTACAAACGGATGAATCTTTATATCTTCATTGATGTATAAAATTCCTACTCCTTTAGGGCCATGAAATTTATGCCCAGCGGCATTGATAAAATGTACAGGAAGTTTGCGCAGGTCAATTGGGAAGTGTCCTACAGTCTGTACGGTGTCTGCATTATAGATCGCATTATATTTTTTGCAAAGATTTCCTACTCTCTCAATATCGGTGATATTGCCAATTTCATTATTGGCATGCATTAATGAGACAAGACATTTTTCCTTACTTTCCTTTAATAAATTTTCCAGTTCATTATAATCTATCTGCCCATTGGGAAAAACTTTTACAAAAGATAATTTTATTCCATGGTCTTTAGCCAAATGTTCTACAGAATGCAATGTGGCGTGATGTTCTATCGGAGAAGTGATTATATGCCTGCATCCCAAATCAAAGACAGCCGCATTGATAGCGGTATTGGTACTTTCCGTTCCACCGCTGGTAAAAAATATTTCTGCAGGGTGTGCATTTAAAATTTTGGCAACTGATTTTCTTGCGTTTTCAATAGCCATTCTTGTTTCCCGGCCATAAGAATAGATAGAAGAAGGGTTGCCAAATTTTTCAATAAAAAATGGTTTCATTGCCTCAAAGACTTCCGGATCGAGTGGGGTAGTAGCTGCATTGTCGAAATAAATTCTTTGCATTTTTAAACCGGTTTAATAGTTAACTGGTTTATCAGTAAAGCAACAATAAATCAGTTTTTTGAATTTTGAAATTAGCAGATTGACAGATTAACTCATTACTTCATTACTTCATGAATATCATTTATTATTTTCCTGGCGATATTTTCGGCTGTAGTTTCGAAATTACTTTCAGAATAAATTCTCAGGATAGGTTCTGTATTGCTTGGACGTAAATGAACCCAATCATTTCCAAATTCTATTTTTAATCCATCATCTGTATTGATAGGATGGCTTTTATACCTGTCTTTTATCTTTTGAAAAATGTCTTTTACATCCATACTTTTTTCAAGCGTTATTTTATTTTTTGAAATAAAATAATCAGGATAATTACCCCGTAATTGTTTAATACTTTTTTTGGAATGCGCCAGGTGCGTCAGGAACAAAGCAATACCTATAAGGGCATCGCGGCCATAATGAAAATCAGGAACTATGATGCCGCCATTTCCTTCTCCTCCAATTACTGCGTTCACTTCTTTCATTTTACTCACAACATTTACTTCGCCTACTGCTGAAGGGAAATATTCACAACCATGTTTATGCGTAATTTCTTTGAGCGATTTTGTAGATGACATATTACTTACCGTATTCCCTTTCCGGTGCGTAAGCACATAGTCCGCCACTGCAACAAGCGTATATTCTTCACCAAACATACTTCCATCTTCACACACAAAGCAAAGCCTGTCCACATCGGGATCTACGGCAATTCCTAATGAGGCTTTCTGTTTTACCACTTCGTTGCTCAGCCCGGTCAGATTTTTAGGAAGAGGTTCAGGATTATGTTCAAATTTCCCATTCACTTCTTCGTTGATAACAATAATATCTTTTACACCCAGCGCTTTTAATAAAGCCGGAATATAGATAGCACCTGAACTGTTGACAGGATCTAAAACAATTTTGAATTTTGCTTTTTTTATTGCATCTACATCTACAAGATCATAATTAACTACAGCGTCAACATGTTTTTGTAAATAGGAGTCATCTTTTTTATAGTGGCCGATTTTATCAACTGCAACGAAATTGAAGTTTTCAGATTCAGCGATTGAAAGCACATTTTCACCGGCTTCGGCATTTAAAAATTCTCCATCGCTATTTAGCAATTTTAAGGCATTCCATTCCTGTGGGTTATGGCTTGCAGTAAGAACAATTCCGCCGGCGGCGTTTTCTCCTTTCACTGCAATTTCAACTGTGGGAGTTGTTGTGAGTCCGAGGTCAATTACATCAAACCCGCAAGCCATAAGGGTATTAACACACAGGTCGCTCACCATTTTACCACTTATTCTTCCATCACGACCTATGACAATTTTGTTGTTCCCTGTGCTGCGATCTAATGAAGCTGCAAACGCAGCCGTAAATTTTACAATATCTAAAGGTGTCAGGTTTTCTCCGGGATTTCCACCTATGGTTCCTCTTATTCCAGAAATACTTTTTATCAGTGCCACATCTTTAATTTAAAACTGCAAATTTAATTCATTTAATTACATGATTTAACGGTTTCTTCCGAATGGGGAAAGCATGACGGACAATTTACCCTAAAAATTGAAATCCCTTTTAATACTACAGCCCCAATTTACATTCCCGGAAAGAAAAATGAAGAAATCAGTGAAGAAGGAATTCCTGCTGCAAGGGCTAAGGGAATTAAAAATATCGGGTATAAAAATGATCCTTATTTAATCAGAGTTCATTCAGGCAAATATGTGGTTACTGCTCATAAAAATGAATGATGATAAGGAGAATCCCTGCCCTTTAACCATCGGCACCATAAACTTTTTACTTTTGCATAAATCTTTTGATGAAAAAATCAGCATCACGACCCTGGTTTGAGGAATGGTTTAATTCCCCTTATTATTATCAGTTGTATTTTAAAAGGGATAAAGCTGAAGCAATCAATTTTGTAAATAAACTGATTGATTATTTAAAACCCGTCCCTGGCGCTTATATGCTGGATATTGCGTGTGGCAGAGGCCGTCATTCTATTCAACTGGCATCAAAAGGCTTTGATGTTACAGGTATTGATATATCCGATCACAGCATCCGGATTGCAAAAGAAAAAGAAAATGATCATTTACATTTTTTTATCCATGATATGCGTTTGCCATTCCGGATCAATTATTTTGATTATGCATTTAATTTTTTTACAAGTTTCGGATATTTCAATACGCGAAGGGAACATGATAATGTGATCAGGACAATTTCGCAGTCTTTAAAACCGGGTGGAGTCTTTGTGATTGATTATCTCAACGTTCGTTATGAAGAAGATCATTTAATTCATAAAACGGAAAAAGTAATAGATGGCATAAATTATTACATTACGAAGTGGTATGATGAAACTCACTTTTATAAAAAAATTGTAATAGAAGATGAAAAATTAAAAAGCCTTTTGGAGTATCACGAAAGAGTCGCCAAATTTACTCTTGGTAATTTTACAGAAATGCTGGCTTACCAGCAAATGCAGATCCGGAACGTATTTGGTGATTACAATTTTGATGATTACGGGTTAAGAAATTCTCCAAAGATGATAATAATAGCTAAGAAAATGGGCAGGTAAAAAATATATTATCCGATAGTTGAACTTTATTTAAACAACAGTAAACAAACATTCTCTAATGATTTCCAATCAAATAATGAAAAAATAATCCATGTTGTTTTTTCTACTCTTTTAAAAAATAATCCACTAGTTTTCATGCATCTCTAAAAACTTATTTCTTTAAAGAATAAAAAACTTAACTGCATAAAATGGCAGATAATGTTATTTATTATTGAGGCTTCCGATGTGAAACATATCCGCCTACTTCTGATCTCAAACCAACTGCAAGCCTGTTCCAGCCATTGATTGCCACGATAGCAAACGTCAGTTCCATGATTTCTTTTGGAGAAAATAAACTCTTCAATTCGTTATATACATCATCCGGGGCGCCGGT
>DASSHD010000133.1:0-2635 GCA_035693085.1 Hanamia sp.
ATAAAAGGGATGGTGAAATGATATTCATGATCTCAGTAATCCAATCCCGCTCAGCAGGCAAACAAATAGCAAAGATTCCTATTCTCTTTTCAACTAAGAATAAAGTTCCATATTCTTTTAAATCTCTTTCTAATATTAATAAACCAAATATTACCGGATGTTTTAATTTATACTGATGATCAACAGAATTAAAAAAAATTTCATGACATTCTACACAGGCGTTAAAAGATTGAGTTCTGAACAATTTAAAACTTTATATTCTCAATTTATCTGTCTTCGCAAAAAGACTATTTCATTTTCCTCTGATACAAATTATTGATTTATATTGCATAAAACCAATTTGCAACAATAACGGCATTTTTAAAACTAGTTACCCGCTTGCATTAATTCCTTATGACAATTACCATTATCATCATAATATCCATATTGCTTTTGATAGCGTATCTCTTTGATCTTACCTCTTCGCGCACCAAAATCCCATCCGTAATACTTTTATTATTACTAGGATGGGCAGGAAGACAGGTATCCGATTTTATTTCTTTTCCCATTCCTGATCTTACAGGATTGCTTCCGATTTTCGGCACATTAGGTCTGATACTGATAGTGCTGGAAGGCGCATTGGAACTGGAATTGAACCGGTCAAAATTCAAGTTGATACGGAAATCATTTTTTGGAGCTTTCGTCTCTATGCTTGTCTTGTCCTTTATTGTATCTTATGCCTTTTATTATTTTGGCAATTTTCCTTTAAGACAAAGCCTGATAAATGCAATCCCTTTATGTATTATCAGTAGCTCGGTAGCCATTTCCAGCGCCAGAAATCTTTCTCCTTCCAACAAGGAATTTATAATTTATGAAAGTAGTTTATCGGATATCCTCGGTGTACTTTTTTTTAATTTTATGGTGCTGAATTCTTCTATAAATGGTCAATCCTTCCTTCACTTTGGAATACAGGTAGTAATCATTTGTGTAGTTTCATTTATAGCTACTCTCGGCCTTTCTTTTTTATTACGTAAAATAGATCACCCGATCAAACATGCTCCTATCATTATTCTATTGATTCTGATTTATGCTATTTCAGAAATATATCATTTGCCTGCTTTAATATTTATTTTATTTTTCGGGCTGTTTCTGGGCAATATTGATGAAATGAAAAATTTCAATTGGATAAAAAAATTAAATCCTTATGAATTTAATAAGGAAGTTTCTAAATTCAGGGAAATTGTAATCGAAGGGGCTTTTCTGATCAGGGCTTTCTTTTTTACACTTTTTGGATATTCATTTGAAACCAAAGAGATATTGCATCCGGAAACTTTCGGTAATGCATTACTAATCTCTGCAGCTATTATTATTATAAGAGCGGCCATTTTGAAAATTTCTAAACTTTCGATTTTCCCACTTTTATTTATAGCTCCACGCGGGTTAATTACCATACTTTTATTTTTTGCCATACCTGCCTCCCAGACAATTCCGATGGTAAATAAATCACTAATCATCCAGGTCATAATCTTAACCGTATTGTTTATGATGATTGGAGTAATGCTAACCGGGCGTCAAAAAAAGATTAAGGGAAAAACCATAGCGGGAAACATCGAAGAAGAAAATTCATCTTCCGATACTTTTGCTATGAACGAAGAAACGATTCCTAATTCTCCTTTTCCAAAAGATGAATAACTCCTGCCAAACTTTTGGAAAGTTATTAAACTCACTTTGATTAAAAGTTTATCAAATAAACTTTCCAAAAGTTTTCAGCAGTAAACAAACAAATAATAAGAATTTATTTTATCGAAACTCTTATGCAATTTATGATTACCTAGCTTTTGGAAAGTTATAAAGCTCTCTTTGGTTAAAAGTTTATCAAATAAACTTCCAAAAGTTTTTTCATTCCCAACAAAATATTCAATACTCATAAACCAAATAATCCCATGGCTGCATTTCGTAAACATGGTTTTTAAATAATTTCTCTTTCTCTCCTGTAAAAACATTTTGTGGATTCCCGTAAATTTCATTTTCTTTTATGGTAAAGTGTTGGGGTTCGTCTGAAAGATTAAGAACTACAAAAATCTTATGTTTTCCTTTTTGCCGGATGTAAGCAAAAATAGCGTCATCATTGGCTGTCGGTATTTTTTTATAGGCTGCATCTGCAGCAAGCGCTTCATCTTTTTCACGCAGATGAAGAAGCGTGCTGTAAAAAGGCGCCATCTGATAATCATCCCAATTAATTGGATCTCTTACAAAAAATTTCAAACGTTTTTTATTAGGCGCTTCCTGTCCACTATAGATTAAAGGAACACTTTCATACATAGTTTGGCTAAAAACTGCAAAAGCTTTATAAGCATCCCCATATTTTTCAAATTCAGTGCCATTCCAACTATTTTCATCATGGTTGGAAGTGAAATACATGCGTTCAGCATTCCTGGGAAATGTAGAAAAATTTTGATTCAGTACAGAATCCAAGTATTTTAACGAATGTTTTCCCTGCGCAACATCCACCGTTGCCCACATGATGTTCCATGCATAAGTAGCATCAAAACCTGCATAATGAAATTTCGGGTTTTCACTTTCTGCCAGCATAAAAACATCCTTAATTTTTCTAAGATCAGTAATACATTCTTTCCAGAAATCCACAGGCATAGGG
>DASSHD010000134.1:0-14708 GCA_035693085.1 Hanamia sp.
TCAAATTGGACAGTGGAATCACAGAACAGATTTTATACAACTTGTTACAAAATGCCCTTCAATACACGCCGGCAAACGCAAACATAGAAATTGATGTAACCCATCAATCTGAAAAATGTGTGATTACCGTTACTGACAACGGCTATGGTTTTCCTGAGGAAGAAATGGCTTTTGTGTTTGATAAATTTTATCGTTTACAAAATACAAAACCAGGCGGAAGCGGACTGGGGCTTTCAATTGTAAAAGGTTTTACTGAAGCTCAAAACGGAACGATAAATTTGGAGAACAACGAAAAAGGCGGAGCAAAATTTACCATCGAAATTCCTGCTGAAACAACTTACCTAAACAATCTAAAAAATGAGTAAAGCAGAAATATTAATTATTGACGATGAACCTCAAATACGAAAGTTGCTTGAAATAACTTTGGAGAGCAACGACTACAAAGTATTACAAGCCGAAACAGGAAAGGAAGGATTGATAAAAGCAGCCAATCACCCGCCAGGATTGATTTTGCTGGATATCGGCTTGCCGGATAAAAGCGGGCATTTAATTTTGAAGGAATTACGCGAATGGTATAACAAAGCCATCATAATCCTTTCTGTACAAAACAGTGAAACGGATATTGTAACGGCTTTGGATAATGGCGCTACTGATTATCTTACCAAACCTTTTCGCACGGCAGAATTATTGGCGCGCATTCGTTCAGCTATTCGCAGAAACCAAACTACGAACGATACATCGGTTGTAGATGCAGACGATTTGCAAATTGATTTGGTGGCCCGGACTCTTAAAAAAAATGATGAATTAATAAAGCTCACTTCAACGGAATTTAATCTCCTGTCACTTTTTGCGCGAAATGAAGGAAGGGTTTTGACACACCAGTTTATTCTGAAAGAAATCTGGGGTGTGCCTTATCAAACAGAAACACAATATTTACGTGTTTTTGTTGGTTCACTGCGAAAAAAGATTGAAGAGAATCCTAATAATCCAACGCACATCATTACTGAAAGTGGCGTGGGGTACCGCTTTCAATAATCTTTATGAATTCTTTATTCGGATCCATTTCTTTTTATCTTTTGCTTATATAGTTTGAGGTTATTTTGTTTTGAATCATGAAATTAAATTTTCAACCATGTTTTCAAATCAAATAATTCATAGTGTTGGCGTGATATTACTGGTATGCACTTTATTATTCCTGGCGGCTTTATCTGTTAAAGAAATGTTCGATGATAAAGCAACATAGAATTCTTTTCTTCCTGCTTTCAGTCTTTATAAAATCTTTATAGCCCACGGTATTTGTTTTACATTTTGCCTATAATATTCGCTTCATTTTTGCATCGTCAATTTTAGATGAATGGAAAAGATAAAAAACGGAATTAGCGACAAAGTAACTGCTGCTTCTCTCCTTGTCGCGTTGGGTATCATTTATGGCGACATAGGCACAAGCCCTTTGTATGTATTAAAGGCAATTGTAGGCGAAAGGCCTGTTTCAGAACTCCTCGTGTATGGCGGTATTTCCTGCGTTTTCTGGACACTCACTTTTCAAACCACTTTCAAATATATTTACCTCACTTTAAAAGCCGACAACCATGGAGAAGGTGGAATTTTTTCTTTGTATGCATTGGTTCGCCGATATGGAAAATATATGGTGATACCAACCATTTTAGGCGCAACCACTTTATTAGCAGACGGCATCATCACGCCACCTATTTCAGTAGCTTCGGCAGTGGAAGGATTGACAATTGTAAATGGTTTGGAACATCTGCCGACTGTTCCAATAGTTATAGTAATTCTTTCGGCATTATTTTTCTTTCAGCGTTTCGGAACGCATAAAATTGGTAGCACTTTCGGGCCTGCCATGTTAGTTTGGTTTACAATGCTTGGCATTCTGGGCATTTCACAAATCGTAAAACATCCCGCTATTTTTAAATCACTCAATCCCGTTTATGCGTATCATTTTTTAGTAGATTATCCACATGGATTTTGGTTGTTGGGTGCTGTGTTTTTGGCAACAACCGGCGCAGAAGCATTGTATTCTGACCTGGGGCATTGTGGAAGAAATAACATTCGCATTTCGTGGGCAGGTGTGAAAATAGCTTTAATGCTTAGTTATATGGGGCAAGGTGCCTGGATTATAAATTTGGGTAAAGGGGCATTTTTGCAAGACCGCAACCCTTTCTATGAAATGATGCCGCATTGGTTTTTAATCGCAGGAATTATCATTGCTACCATTGCTACCATTATAGCTTCGCAGGCAATGATTAGCGGAAGTTATACATTGATAAACGAAGCCATGAATCTGAATTTCTGGCCACGTATTGCGGTAAGACAACCGACAGAATCTAAAGGGCAAATCTATATTCCGAGTGTAAATAATATTCTTTGGGCGGGATGTATTCTAATGATTTTATATTTTGAAACATCGACCAATATGGAAGCGGCTTATGGTTTTGGCATTACCATTACCATGATGATGACCACCTTTTTGCTGATGCATTTTCTCTTTTATAAATTAAAGTGGAATCGATTTTTAGTCCTTGTTTTATTACTTCTTTTCGGCACTATAGAGGTCTCTTTCTTTATTGCCAACGTGGCAAAAATCGAAGAACGCTGGAAGTTCCTGTTCTTTGAGCTGGGCATTTTTACTACCATGTATGTTTGGTATTATGCAAGAAAAGTTACCAACCGGCTTACTCACTTTGTTGATTTGGGTAAATATGCGAACCAACTGAAAGCATTAAGTGAAGACACACAAATACCAAAATATTCCTCGCAATTAATTTACCTGACGAAAGCCAACCAGCGCCATCATATTGAAGATAAAATCATGAAGTCCATTTTTTATAAGAGGCCAAAAAGGGCAGATGCATATTGGTTTCTTCATATCAACAGGACAGAAGAGCCATACACACTTTCGTATAATGTTTCTGAATTGGTGGATGACAAAGTGATAAAAGTAAATATCAATGTGGGTTTCCGCATTCAGCTCAGGACCGAATTATATTTTAAGAAAATTGTGCACGAACTCGTTAGCAACAAAGAACTGAATTTGCACACAAGGCCTGACGGCTCTACGAAATACAACAGCGAACCGGATTTCAAATTTGTAGTGATTGAAAAATTTCTTTCAGTAGAAAATGAATTTTCATTGCGCGAAGGTGTTTTGCTCAATTCTTATTTCTTCCTGAAACGTTTGGGGCAAAGCGATGAAGCCGCTTTCGGATTAGATAAAAGTGATGTCACCGTTGAATTAATTCCGTTAGTATATCAAAGCGTTACCAACATAGAATTAAAACGTGAAGAGCGCACGGTGGCAATGACGTAGCAAAGGAGAAAAAATTACAATGATTAAATTTTGAGTTCTTTATTTTTTATCAAAATAAAAATCATAAGTATTTGTTGTTTTACTGCCTTTGATTTTTGAAATCCGGGTGAGATTGAAAATTTCTTCAGCTCCTTTTCCTGTAATTTATGATTGCCCATCCGTTAAAGAAAACTGCAAATCCAATTACAGCAAATATTTGATTTTTTATGTCTGCCAGACCGCTTCCTTTTAGAATCACCATTCGCATCACTTCAATAAAATAAGTAACAGGATTGAACCAGGTGATCACCTGCGCCCAGTGCGGCATACTTTCAATTGGTGTAAACAAACCACTCATCAAATTAAAAATCATTATTAAAAAAAATGCCACCAAAAAAGACTGTTGTTGCGTTTGGGCATAAGTGGAAAGAAGCAAGCCCAGTCCAAGAATCGCCAATAAATATATTGCAGAAAAAATATAGATCGTCAGGTAATGTCCCAAAGGAATTATTCCATAAGCTATCCGCGCAATGATAAGGCCAGCCGTTAATACCACCAATGACAATATCCAGAAAGGAATTAATTTTCCCAGGATAAAATGGATTTTTTTGATAGGACTTACGTTGATCTGTTCAATCGTTCCTAATTCTTTTTCCTTCACAATATTAAGTGCAGCAAAATTGGAACCGATGATAGTGATCAACATAACCAATATTCCCGGCACCATAAAATAAGGATAATCCATATTAGGATTATACCAATTAGAATATTCCACATCAATAGTTGGTTGCGGATTAAATCGCGGAAATTGAATCCATTGCATTCGCACTTTTTGATTATAATTCTGTATGATCTGTTGAATATAAGCTGAGCCAAGTCCGGCCTTAATTCCATTGATCGCATTGGCAGCGACAAATAAATTTGCTTTACTATCTTTTACCAAATCCTTTTGAAAATGATTTGGAATTTCCAATATAAGATCTGATTTATCTAACTCCACAGATTTTAAAGCTTGTGGAAATGTCGGGCTATAATCTTTTAATCTGAAATATCCGGATGAGGTAATTTTATTAATTAGTATTTGTGAATATTGAGAATGGTCATGATCTACAACAGCCAGGTTGATATTTTTTATTTGATAATTTGCTGCCAGCGGCAATAGGAGTAATTGTACAATAGGTGCAATAAACAATACCCTGAAAATAGAGGGATCGCGGAAGATTTGCCGGAACTCTTTTTGCAATAAAAATTTGAGTACTCTCATGCCAGCCTGATTTTAAAATTTCTGATACTGATACCCAATAGCAACAAAGTCATTACTACCAAAATCAAGGTCTCTTTCCATATTGCCCAAAATCCAAGGCCTTTTATCATTACTGATACTACGATGATATAATACCATTTTGCCGGAACGATATTGGAAGCTATCTGTAAAGGCCATGGCATACTTTCTATAGGAAATAAAAAGCCGCTGAATAATAATGTGGGCAAAAACAAACTCAACAACGATGTGAACATGGCAGACTGCTGCGTTGAAGCGGCATTGGAAATTAATATGCCGATGGCAAGTGCGGTGATGGTAAACAAAATGCTTTCCAATACCAGCAATACAAGGCTTCCGTTTATAGGCACATCAAGAACATACACGCTGAGCAAAAGAATACAGGCAATATTGAATATCGAAACGGCGAGATACGGAATTGTTTTTGCAATAATAATTCGAAAAGGTTTTAATGGCGAAACAAGTATGATCTCCATAGTCCCTAATTCTTTTTCTCTTACAATAGCGATAGAGGTCATCATTGCGCAAACCAGCATGAGCACTAAAGCCATTACGCCAGGAACAAAACTATAAGATGATTTTAGTTCCGGGTTATAAAGCATGCGCAAGTTTGTTTTAATGGTATAAGGCAGGTCTTTATTTTGATTCAATGATTGCTGGTAATCGTGTATAATGGCAGTTGCATAATTAGTCAATGTATTAGCCGTGTTCGGGTCAGAAGCATCTGCAATCAGTTGTATTTGCGCATAATTTTTCTGCAGGAGCTTATCCTGAAAGTTGGGAGGAAAAACAACTGCAAGCCTTATTTTTCCCTGCCTGAAGGTGGCTCCTATTTCCTTGTAAGAATGAAGGTTTTTGATCACTTTAAAATACCGGCTTGCATTAACTTCATTAATAATAGTGGTTGTTGTCGGATCGTTTGACTGATCAAAAACAGCAATCTCAGCATTCTTCACTTCGTTGGTCAATGCAAATCCGTACAAAATAATCTGCACTATAGGCATCCATATTAAAATGAATAGCGTCCGCCTGTCTCTCCAGATATGGAGCCATTCTTTTTTTACAAAAATGAAAAATTGGTTCATGTAAAAGCTTTTAGCTAATAGCCGTTAGCTGTTAGCCAGTTTATTATTAAATGGATATTTCGCGATTAGCTAATGGCTATAAGCTATCAGCTAATTATTCAGTTTCCTCCCAACTTTCTGATAAATGAATGCATCATTTTAATTTCTTCTTCTAAAAGCGATTCAACCGCTTCTGCTTTTTCGTTATTTATCCACTGCATTTCTTTAGCGATAACCAAATAAGTTTGAACTTCAAAAGCAGAGCCTAACGCTATTTGTAAAAATCTTGCATAATCTTTTTCGCTGTTTCTGCTGCTTCCTTCTGCAATGTTTGCCGGTATTGAAACTGCAGCCCTCGTCACTTGGCTAACCATCCCAAATTTTTCTTCACCAGGAAAACTTTTCGACAATACATATACAGATTTTACCAGTTGAATTCCCTTTTGCCAGATAATTAATTCTTTGAAATTTTTCATAAAAACTTATTTAAGGTTAAAAAATACTTGCTATGCAAACTCGCCAATGGCTAATAGCTAACGGCTAACGGCTAACCGCTTCTTTGAGCTTTTCTCGCCAAATGTAAAAACACCTCATCCATTGATTTTGCTGAATAAATTTTCTGCAGGTTGGCCGGAGAATCCAATGCATCAATTCTTCCGTCAACCATTATGGACACACGATTACAATATTCTGCTTCATCCATATAATGCGTTGTTACAAAAATGGTGATTCCCCTCGCAGAGGCTTCATAAATAAGTGTCCAGAATTCTCTTCTCGTTATCGGATCAACACCGCCGGTTGGTTCATCTAAAAAAACAATTGCCGGATCGTGAACGACAGCAATAGAAAAGGCGAGCTTCTGTTTCCAACCAAGAGGTAATGATCTTACCAAAGTTTTTTCTTCTCCTTTCAAATGAAGTTGCTTCACTAACAACTGAGTTTTCTCTTTTATTTCTTTATCTCTTAATCCATATATCCCTGCGTAAAAACGGATGTTTTCCTTTATCGTCAAATCTTCATACAAAGAAAATTTCTGGCTCATGTAACCGATACTTTTTTTGATCAGTTCGTTTTGTTTATATACGTCGTAACCCGTAACAGTAGCCTCTCCTGAAGTAGGTAGTGATAATCCACACAGCATCCGCATGGCAGTCGTCTTACCCGCTCCGTTAGCGCCAAGAAATCCGAAAATTTCTCCCCTGGTCACTTCAAAAGATATTTTATCAACAGCAGTAAAATCACCAAACTTTTTAGTGAGTTCATGAGCTGTTATCACTTTATCGTCTTTCATTATTTTCATTATTTAAGTTTTTGCTATCAGCTAAAAGCTATCAGCTATTAGCTGTTAGCTGTTAGCCATCAATGCCATAAAACAATCTTCAATTCCCGGCTCGATAGCATGTATTTCCACATTAGAAAAATTCCCTTTCGCTGAAATATTTTCAAGCTCCTCTTTATTATTTTTATCCGATTTAAAAACAACATGGTGATACTGTCCAAATGAATAACAACTTTCCACCAAAGGATCAGCAACGATTGCTTTCATCAATGGAAACATTTCATTTGCTTTTATAGCCCACAATGGTTTTTTAAATTCTTTGGTTATCCCTTCGGGGGTATTAATAGAGAGAATTTTCCCTTTCTGAATTAATGCAACCCTGTCACACAATTTGGCTTCATCCATGTAAGCTGTTGAAACCAAAATAGTAATGCCCTGCTCTTTCAGGCGATGCAACATTTCCCAAAATTCTTTTCTTGAAACCGCATCTACTCCTGTTGTTGGTTCATCAAGAAACAGCACTGAGGGTTTATGTATTAGCGCACAACTGAGCGCCAGCTTTTGTTTCATGCCACCGGACAGATCACCCGCTTTCCTGTCTTTGAATGGCTCTATCTGCTGATAAATATCTTTTATCAGATCGTAATTTTTCTCAACAGTGGTATCAAAAATAGTTGCAAAGAATTCCAGGTTTTCCTGCACAGATAAATCCTGGTAGAGTGAAAATTTTCCAGGCATATAACCCACTCTATTACGAATTTGTTTGTAATCTTTCACTACATCAAATCCGTCAACTGAAGCTTTGCCGCTATCGGCCAATAGTAAAGTGGTAAGAATCCGAAAGAGGGAAGTTTTTCCGGCACCATCGGGCCCTATGATACCAAATATTTCGCCTTCGTCCACAGAAAAAGAAACGCCTTTTAATGCATCTACGACTGCTTTTTTTGAGCGGTATTTTTTTACAATATTTTCAACAAATACAGAGTGCATATTTTTAGTTGAACTTTACTTCGCCATACATTCCAATCTTGAGCAATCCATCGTTTTTTACATGAATCTTTACAGCATACACCAGGTTCGCTCTTTCATCTTTTGTCTGAATTGTTTTTGGAGTGAACTCAGCCTTATCTGAAATCCACGTGATCACACCGGGATATTCTTTATAGGTTTTATCCGTACTGTCAACAAATACCTTAACGGGTTCATTTAATTTTATTTGAGCGAATTGAGTACCTGTAACGTACACCCTTAGCGTAATCTCCGAAAGATTACCAATTGAATACAATGCCTTTCCAGGGGTAGTATATTCTCCCGCCATCGCATATCTTGTAAGAACCGTTCCGCTTATCGGATTTTTAATTTTCGTCCGTTTCAACTGGTCCTCAATTTGAGCCACTGATTTCTTTAATGGTTTATACTCACTGAGAATAGAACTGTTTTGAGCTCCTGTACTTGATTCCTGCACTTTTATCTGTTGTTGACTTACCGCAATTTGTTTTTGATAAACGGCGATTTGTGTATTGATATCATCCAACTGTTTTTGCGTGGCTGCATCTGCTTTTATTAGCCTTTCTGTTCTCTCTTTTTCATGAATAGCATTATTCAGTTGCACCTTCAGAACGCTTATCTGGTCATTTAAAAGCTTTACCTGCGGCGCCACATTTACCGTTTTTTCCTGTAAGGAATTCAGCGTTGCCTCTGCCTGTGCTTTCTTCAATTCAAGCGGTACAGAATCAATATATCCCACGATACTGTCTTTGGCTAAAACAGAACCTTCCCTGATAGTGAGCGCTTCTATTTGCCCGGAAACTTCAGAAGAAACGACTACTTCATCCACTTCAAAAGTACCTGATGCATCAAAATCGGGTTTGTTGTTAGTACATGCAAAAAGCACCAGGCTGACGAGGCTAACGTACAGGGTTATACGAATTTTCATTTTGTATTATTTTAAGATTTGCGTTATTTAATATTAATGTTCCCAACAATATTTTCGTAACTATACCGGGCCTGCAATAATTGCATTTCATGAAGAATTTTAGTTTGCCGCGCCTGGTCTTCCGCATTTACCTGTGTGATATAATCATGAGCACTGAGCACTCCGTTTTCAAGTTGCGCATAAGCAGCTTTCTTTACCGATGTCCTCAGCTCAATGATCGTGTTATCCTTGTCAAGGAGGCTATCATATTTTTGAACATTTTCATTTTGCTGCAATTGGGAAATTTTCGTATTGAAAAGGAAAGTTTCTTTTTGTATATCCAGCGAATTTTTATTTACCTCCAGTAAATGCTGATTATTTTTTAAAGAATAAAGGCTCCCGAAATTCCAGCTTAGTCTTAATCCGCCCAGATAATACCCTTCAAAATTATTGCTCAAAAAGTTTAACCCTGGCCGGCCATAACCTCCCTGGACGAAAAAACTGATTTTTGGTTTTAACCGGTCGTGCAATAACTTTTCCTGCAGGTCATAAATCTTTTTTTGATAATCAAAAACTAATAATTCCGGCCTGGTAATACTATCTGTCAAGGTAGGAGCAGCGGGCTTTTCGAGAACAGTGTTGTCGTCAATTTTAGCATTAATGAACAGACCAAGCATATTTAAAAATGCTTTTTTCGTTGCTTTCAAATCAATTCTTGCCTGCTGTGCCTGTAAAAGCTGCGCTGACAATTCATCCACGCTGCTTCTGTATGCAACGCCGTTCGCAACCAGTGCTTTTGCTTTATCAATTCCGTTTTGCAAATCCTGTTGAAGTAAAGCGTTTTGCTTTAACTGTTCATCCTCTAACAATGCACCAAAAAAAAGTTGATTTACCCGGTCATATAAAGCATACAATTGCACTTCGAGGTTTTGCTGCTGAACTCCTTCATTTGCTTCAGCGGTTTGTTGTTGATTTTTGATGATGCCTCCATCATAAATCACCTGGTTACCTTCCGCATAAAATTTATATTGGTCTTTATTGAATTCAGGAATAGTAATGCCAGGAACATTAAATGGAAAAGAAGTTACCATTGATTGATAAGTTGCCTGACCGTTCACAGAAAAAACAGGTAAATATCCTTTTGCTGCATTTGATACCGAATAGTCTTTTGTTTTTGTGATCAAATCTCTTTGCCTGATCAATGGGTAGTTTTTCCTTGCCGATTGATAAACTTCCTGAATAGAAAGACTTTTAGTTTGTTGCGCATATAATTGCAAACTTGTGGATAAGGTTAAAATCATTAAAGAAATTCTTCTTAACCAAATGGTCAACATATTCATATAAGAGTCATTTTTTTATTGAATCAATAATAAATTTGGGAATCTCTTTTTTTCGTTGCTGCATTATATTCCTAAACTGCAATTCATCAAGCCCCATGGTAAACTGTATCATTGGTTTTCCCACAAACGGAAAAATGGACATTGAAATCAGGTTGATGAGCAAATGCAAAGGGCTGATTTTTTTAATAGTTCCTTTCTTAACCTCCTTTTCTATCTGTTCCAGGAATTTCTGTGGTTGTGGGAATTGCTGCTTATTCCAGAATTTTTCAAGAAAATTTTCAGAATCCTTGCTGATTTCGTTTAGCACAAATAAAGGCAGGTAGGGATTTTCAGACATAACGGTGATATATTCCTCACAGAAATTTTCAATCTTGTCAAATAAAGAAGCGTCTGATTCAAAAATTGTATTGATCTTAGGAAATAATTTTTGTGCAGCTTCCATGAAAACCACTTCGAACAACTTTTCCTTATTTCTGAAATAATAATGTAGTAATGCTTTGTTGATTCCGGCCTCATCGGCGATATCCTGCATGCGGGCACCGGCCATACCTTTTGAAACGAAAACTTTTTTTGCCGCCGCAAGAATTTTTTCTTCTGTAGATTTTTCTTTAACCATACGATTTAACCAAATGTCTTAACCAAACGGTCAACAAAGAAACGAAAAAGATCTTTACTGGCAAAAAAAATTAGAAAATAATTTATTAGTGTAATAAATAGGAAAGAAAATTAGAAGAAGAGAAAAGCAAATAAACACTCTGAAAATAAAATCGGAGCAATTAATTTATAAGATTAACTATTTAATATTATTCAATTCCGGTTTGTTCCGGAATTATTAAATATAAATCAGATAAATTTGTTGATTTGCTGAAGAGATGAATCTTCTTTTTTATAAAATAATTTAGAAAGATCGTTTGCCTGGGATCTGCATTTTGCAGTGATTCCGGAAATGAATTTTTAAAAAAATCATTGAGTAATGAAGTCTAAAAAAGAATCTTCTGAAACCACTTATTATTTTTTTAACTTGTTTTTGAATAATTGTAATTTCTCAGGATAAACAGTGGAAAAAGTAGAAATCTGAATTATTTCCCTGCCTGCTGCCAGGTTTGTTTGCGGATGTCATTGTCTTATGAAAGTCCTTTTTTCAAATTGTGAAAATTCGTTAAACGGCAGCTTCATGGCTATAGATTCAAACAGGATCAATTCCACCACTACCAATTAATCTTCCACCTTTCGAAGTAAATTTCTTTATTGCTTTTTTAAAATTTTCTTCATCAATAGGGAGTGTAGCGTCAGAAATGATCATTGATTTGAACCCAAAATCCATCCCGTCAAGTGCAGTGAAATATACACAATAATCTGCGGCAAGACCTGTTACAAAGATCCCTGTTACGCCTCTTCCCTTCAAATAATCACCCATACCGGTCGCTTTCTTCCTGCCATTGTCAAAGAATCCACTGTAGCTGTCAATATTCTTATCCATCCCTTTTCTGAATATTGCTTCTATTTTTTTTGTGCTTAAAAGTGGAGAAAATTGGGCGCCAGGAGTTTCCTGCACGCAATGGTCTGGCCATAAAACCTGCGGCATTCCATCGAGTATTATTTCCTCAAAAACTTTTTTACCAGGATGTGTTGATGCAAAGCTTTTATGATTTGCGGGATGCCAATCCTGGGTAGCAACAACCAGGTCAAATTCATTTTGCAGTTTATTAATAACCGGTACTACAGTATCGCCATTAGCTACAGGCAAAGCCCCTCCCGGAAGGAAGTCATTTTGAATATCTACTATAATCAATGCATTCATAATCCTCTAAGTTAAACTAAAAATAAATACAGTTTTTTCCTGAAAAATGCCCATTTATTTTTTTGGAATAATCATTGTAATACCTTTATCTAAACAAAAGAATTATGAAACGCAGTATCAAAAGCCTGGTCGGCTACACCCTCAAAGAAACAGATGGTGAAATAGGAAAAGTAGTTGAATTTTATTTCGATGACGAAAGCTGGACAGTTCGTTATCTTATAGTGAAAACAGGCAACTGGCTTTCAGGGCGCAAGGTGTTGATTTCGCCTGTAGTGGTGAAGGATCCTGATTGGGAGAAAAAAGAATTTCCCGTATCCCTCACTAAAGATCAGATAGAAAACAGCCCCGATATTGATACAGACAAACCTGTTTCGCGTCAGCAGGAAGAACAATTATCCGGCTATTATCCCTGGGGAATGTATTGGGGAAATGAACCGGATGCACATGGTGCAGGTATATTTGGAATGATGCCGGGCGAGCTTTACAATGAGGAAGCCGGGGAAAATAATGTAACAGAACCTGTAGAATCTTCAAAAAATAGTGATCTGCATTTACGAAGCACCAAAGAAGTAACCGGTTATACGATTCATGCTACAGATGGGGAAATCGGTAAAGTAACAGATTTTATCGTTGATGACTCGAGTTGGAAAATTAAATTCCTGGTAGTAGATACAGGTAGCTGGCTTGATAGCAGAAAAGTGCTATTATCTACCAAATGGATCACAAAAGTAAACTGGGACAATTCAAACGTCATTGTAGATATTTCAACCCATGCAGTGAAAGACAGTCCTGAGTTTGATGCTGAGCAGCCAGTAAATGAAATGTATGAACATAAGCTCTATGATTATTATGGTAGGCCGCAGGATGATGAATAAGAATCATAATACCATTAAAGAATTGATGTAGCGAATAGAATTCAATTTAATTGTTCCTGCCCGAATTGACTTGGTCAGGCGGGTGTTTACTGTTCCCTTTGCTAGGATCTGATATTTTGAATTGAAGTATTTAAATCATTCTGATTCATAGCTCAACTCTCCATTTACAATTCTTGCCGGGGCTGTATAAGGGTGCTCCTCTTCTTTACCCAGACCCATAATATGCATTACTTTCCAGCCATGAACTTTTAAATAATCCGAAACCATTGACCGGTGACAGCGCCACCACACAGCTTCTGAGCACATATAAACTGTACGTTGTTTAATAGCGATGGCTTCCAGTTCATTGATTCCTTCTTTAAAATCTTCCGTTTCCATATAATCGGCATAACCTCTGAAGGCGACATGCCTCCATACAGTATTTTTTGAATCGGGATTTACTTTTCTCCTTCCTCCTAACTTTTTTAAATGACGGTATTGAATGTTATTTTGGGGTAAAGAAATTTTGAGCGCTTCTTTATTAAAATGAGGATAGCGCCTCGAACCGGGATAGCTTCTGATGTCAACCAACATTTCAATCTGAAATGAATGTAGCATCTCAACCAGTTCTTCAAGGCTTCGGGTGGAATGACCGATAGTCCAGATTGTCTTATTTTGAGATGTTTTTTTCAAAGTAGGTTTAATTAATTGGATAATTAGAAGCTGTGTTTTTTGTTCTAATACCAACTAACTTTTTACCGGTTATTTTCTTTTACAAATTGTTTTTCAATTCTAATAAAAATCCTTTAATCTTTTCTAAAGATTCTATCATTTCATGTTTTTCGCCTGCGGTTTTATTATTTTTTAAAAACTCTTTCGCCCCTTCAATAGTATATTTTCTTTCGCGAAGCAAATGATAGATCATCTTCAGATTTTTTACATCTTCAGGCCTGAAAAAACGGTCTCCCTTCTTATTTTTTTTTGGTTTTAAAATGTCAAATTCATTTTCCCAGTATCTTATCAAAGAAGTATTTTCTTTAAACATCAATGCCACATCACCAATAGAATAATATTGTTTTTGAAAAAGAATTTCGTCTTCAGGAACCGTAATATCAGGATCGGTACTATAATCTTTCAGGCTTTTCCGCCCACGGGTGGACTTCGGTTTTATTTGGTTACGAACTTCTTCAACTGTGGATGTCCGGGCAAATGGTTTTTGCTTTATTGTTTCTTTTGTTTCATTTTTTTTGGAAGAATCTTCCTCAAAATCAAAACTTATTTGTGAAAGTGCCATATATTGACCAATTGGTGTTTTAGCATGAGAAAAGAAATTATTTTTTTATATCTGCAAAAACCGGGCAAGTTTGTAAATGCACTCAAACCAAATACCTTTGCGGCATTAAAATATTTATTAGTAAACAAAGATAACTTCTTCATTCACTATATCAATCTTAAAATTCACAAGAATCTATGATGCAAAGCGCGGAAATAAGACAGCACTTTCTTGATTTCTTTAAATCCAAAGGGCACCAAATAGTTCCCTCTGCTCCGATCGTGATTAAAAACGACCCGACATTACTTTTTACCAATGCGGGCATGAACCAGTTCAAAGAATTCTTTTTGGGAAATAAAACTGCGCCTTATTCGCGTGTTGCTGATACACAGAAATGTCTTCGTGTTAGCGGCAAGCACAACGACCTGGAAGAAGTGGGTGTAGATACGTATCATCACACGATGTTTGAAATGCTTGGCAACTGGAGCTTCGGAAACGCGACTGGAGAACCGACGCCCTATTTCAAAAAAGAAGCCATCGCCTGGAGTTGGGAATTGCTCACAGAAATTTATAAGATACCTGTTGAAAATTTATAT
>DASSHD010000135.1:0-13447 GCA_035693085.1 Hanamia sp.
CCGGTATGAGTTCTAAAATTTGTTTTATGATTGGCTTCTTGTTACTTTTATTGCGTGTAAATAGTCCCATATATTTATGAAGTTTTGTCACCTCAAAGGTAATATGGGCTATTTATCTTTTTTGACTTCCGGATGGTAGTGGTATTTGCGGTAAAATATCGTGAAGCTGTAATTGAAAAAATATGGAAGAAAGAGTTATTCGCGATAATTGGAAATCTGATCAATGAAACAGAATGTAAAACCATACTTGTGAATGGTGTGAAAGATCATGTGCATTGTTTCTTTGGATTATTACCAAAGACTTCTGTTTCGGACGTATTGCAGAGTGTCAAGGCTAAGCCTTCGAAATGGATGAACGAAAGTGGATTACTAACCCACAGGTTTGAATGGCAGAAAGCCTGCCTGACTGACTGCGTCATGCAGGGTTTTAGATGTTTTTCATACAGCCATTCTCACATTGATAGGGCATTCAAATACATTCAAAACAGGAAGCTCACCATAAAAAAGAGACTTTTAGAGATGAGTATATCAGGATACTGAAAGCCTTTGGAATTAGGTATGACGAAAAGTATATTTTTGAAGATTTGATTTGATGACCAGGGGCTTTCCTCTGATACTTTCCTCCGACTGAAGTCGGGGTTACAGTATCATCCATGCCTACTTTCCTCCGACTAAAGTCGGGGTTACAAAATCAGCCATGCCTACGGCATTAGAAACTGTGTGTAACTACAAAGTGCAAGTGCCAGAGGCACGACCGATTTTGTAATTCCGCATAAGGCGGGAGAATTTTCCCTTGCTATCCACAAGTTGACTATGCGAACTTTTCTCTGACCGAGGTAAATTCAGAAAACAGAAATCCTTGGAATTTATTAGTTTACTGCAAATAACAAGAAATATTTATTTTCTTGTTAAAAAAGAAAGCCAACCCTGTTACAGGCTGGCAATCCTTACTTGATTATGAGAAAAAACTTTTTCAAGTTACAACAATATTTTTATTGCTGCGCCCACCACAATGGAGTGAGCGTTGCATCTGGTCCACCCAAGGCGCTTACTGCTTGTTTGTAACCATTTACGTTGCTGTTTTGCAATCCGGAAGGATATTTCATCCTTTGCGGGAAAAACTGCTGGTTGCTGGTCATGTAATTTGAATTGGTAAGTGCAGGCAATGTCTGAATTGGCGCTTCCAGTACCACGTTTTCAAAAAATGGCAATCCCAATCTCCTGTGATCGCTCCAAGTTTCCAGAGGCAACCATGGAGTTTGTGCTATGAATTTCTGGGTGATGATCTTTGTAAGATCATCGTTTCTTACGGCGCCATTTTTATAAAGGGTATTTGAAGGATAAGGAATAGTTACAGTACCGGTGGCTCCTGTAAGTCCATCTACATAATTCATTTGATGGGAATTACCTGGCTCGGTGGTGTTATCCCAGTTAACACTGGTGCCATTATTATTGTAATCTGTTGAAGCCAGGTAAGCCGGCAGATATTGAGATACACCCCAATATTCAAAACTTTTTGCAATTCCGGTTTCGTAAGCTGTTTTAGCATCAACAGGAGTAGCCCAGCCTCTAACTGCGCCTTCAGCTAACAGGAAGTATGTTTCCCATGGAGCAAAGAAAACCCTTTTTGCAGTTTGTGTTCTGAACTTGTTTTGCAAAGAAGGCACCATGCTCGTAGCGGCGCCAATATCAATGGCTTGAAATAATCCATCTACCACACCACCTTTGGATCCCCAGTTTCCGTCTGGTGTTCCGTTCCAGGTGAATTTGGCATCTATATTTTTAATCGTGTTTCCATTAATATCTTTTACAAAACCTACTGTATTTGAATTGACTGCGCCGCAGGTTCCATTGGGGAAGGAGGGATCCTTGCTGTTGCCTGGCATATAAAACATCTGGTATGCTCTTGGATCAATAGCATGAGGCAATCCGTCTAACCAATAAGCAGAAAAAGGGTTATTGGTTTTTGTGGTCATCTGCACAGGATAATATTGTCCTGCATAATCCGCCGGTTTAATATTTGCTATTGCTGTGGCTTGTGTAGCTGCATCACTGATCACTGATGGAATTTGCTGGGCTGAAGTAACACTTCCCAAATTCACCACAAGATTGTTAAAAGTAACTGACTCTGGCAACTGATACCAGCAACGGGAATACATACCGGACAAGTCATCCCATCCTGGTTTTTCCTGTATCTGGAAGGTTTGAGACGCATCGGTAAGCAAAGGACCAGTAGCTGCATCTTCAAATTCAGCTTGTGCCTTTGCAGGATCTACTTCTGATAATCTCATTGCAAGGCGCATGCGAAGAGAATTACCATAAGCCTGCCATTTGGAAAAATCGAAAGCATAGGCAGGATCCTCCTTAGAAACTACCGCTGGTACTGCCGGAACTGTGATGTCTATTTTTGAAGTTGCATCTTTCAATTCATCTAATAAATAGTAATAAACACTTTTTACGTCCTGAAAATCCGGATTTTTCCCCTGGAATGCCAGCGTAGGCATAGGGCCGAAATTATCACTCATTTCACTGATCAAATAAGCGCGCCAAATGCGCGATACCTGGATCAAGTCGTTGGTATAGTATTTTTGGGTTCCCGCAGCAACTTGTTGGGTTGCCACATCTATGGCACTATTAATGGTATTTAAAGCGCCCGATTGATTATTGTAGTATTCTCCTATCCACTCATCGTTGTAATCGGCCACAGAGAAGGTAGCGCCATCAGCATCTGCTATTTGACGCCCGCCGGGTACCCAGTAAAGAACGAACGCTCTTTCGGAAACTCCCGGGTTCATCTGGGCATGGATGATGGAATTGTCTATGAAATATTCCACCTGTGTCTGATCAACGCTTGCCGCCGTAGGACTGGTATTGATATCGGTAATTTTCTTACACCCTGCAAATAGCAAGATTGTAATGGCTATTAAGCTTGTTTTTTTAATTATATGTTTCATTTTTTTAGATAATTTAAGTTAATGATCAAAATCCTAATGAAAGATTGAAATAAAAAGTACGGGTGGTGGGGGCACTTCCATTTTCAAACCCATACGAGGTTGTCCCTGTAGCATACGATGATTCAGGATCAAGCCCATGCATGTGACTGGTGATCAACCATACATTGTTGCAGGAAACTGATACTATCGCTTTTTGAATAAAAGATTTTTCCAACATCTTTTTAGGAAAATTATAACTTAACTGAACATTCCGTATGCGGATATTGGTAGCATCATACAGGTTGGTTTCGGTAATACCTGTATTTCCCCTGCCGGCAGTAGCTCCCCAATACTGTTGCGTTGAGATTCTGGTTGTGTTGGGAACATATGCATTTGTGTTCGGATCCAATACTACTCCTTTTACGAGCATGGAATCCCGGCTGCCATTGGAAACAGTAACTGCAGCAGTACCGTTACGTTCCATGTTATCCAGCGTTTGTGAGAACATTTTACCACCTAACCTTGCATCAACCTGTACAGCCAGGCCGAATCCTTTATAAGAAAAAGAGTTACTCCATCCAACCAAGGCATCTGCCTGTTGGTTGCCAAGTCGGCTAATATCGGTAGTCGCTTGCGGCAGTCCATTTGCTGCAAGGATCGGTTGCCCGTAATTAGGATCTTTTGCATTAGTAACTCTCATTACTTTTGTTCCATAAATTTCACCGTAAGGCTGGCCGGCAACTGCCAGGATCTGAATTACATCAAAGCCACCCAACTGATATTTATCTATTCCCGGATAAATAGAAGGTACTGTATTATTATTATGAGAATAATTTACAATCATGTTCCAGTTAAGTGATTTAGGGTTGTTTAGAATACGCGCATTAGCAGTTATTTCCACACCGGTATTTTGAACATTTCCGGCGTTGATCATAAAACCGCTATAGCCGCTTAAAGGATCCATCGGAAGCGCAATCAATTGATTAAACGTATTTTGTTTATATACTGAAACGTCTAATCCCAATCTATCCTGGAAAAAACGTAACTCAAGTCCGCCTTCATAAGACTTCATCAACTGATTCTTTACACTATCATTAAATAATGTTCCATTTCTTGATGCGGTTGTATTTCCATTTGGATCAGTACCGATAGAATATGTATTGAAAAGTTGATAAGGATCCATATCATTACCAGCTTCGGCATAAGTGGCCCGCAGTTTACCATAACTAAACCATGACGGAAGATTTTTCATCATTTCGCTGAACACATAGGAAAGACTTACAGAAGGATAAGAAAAAGAATTGTGCGCCGGCGACAGAGTAGAAGTCCAGTCATTACGTAATGTAGCATCTAAAAACAAATAATTGTCATAACTCAAAGACAATTGACCATATACGGAATTTATTTTTTTCCGTCCATAAATCTGACTTACTCCTGGCTGACCTACTGAATTTCCTACTGAAAACAGATTGGGAACCCTCAATGGATTTGCACTGATACTTATGGCGCTATTTTCCCACTCCATCAAATTTCCGCCGACCATCACTGAACCGCCAAATTTGCCAAAGAGATTGTCTTTTTTTGCGGTAATCATTCCACTGTAATTTGTTTGTTGATAAGTTTGTTTACCAATGCCATAGCTATTGTTACCAGGACTTCCCGCATATTGTTTTGATTCTGTGTTGGTTGTGTACATATCGGCACCCGCTGTTGCCTCTGCAGTCAACCAGGAAGTAAACTGGTGTCTGAGAGTCGCGTATAATAGGTATCTGTTGCGTGTATCACTGTTCAAATTATATTTAGCGGACCAATACGGGTTCATGCCGGATCCTTTTTGCCACCAAAACATATTTCCATTTGGATCAAGCGGGTTTTTGAAATTAAGTATATTCAATGTTCTTGGTAAATTGAAGATAGTTGCGAATATGCTTCCGTTTTGTCCTTCAAGTGATCTGTTATTGGCCGTTGCATTGATAAACTGAACTTTGGTATCCAATGTCCAATGATTTTCATGACCAAATTTAGTAACAGCTCTTGCAGTCAGGTTGTTACGCGATAGTTTAGCCCCTGGGATGATGCTTTTATCATCGAAACGATTATAAGACGCATACACAGAGGTTGAACTGAACTGTTGCTGGAAGGATACATTTTGGTTAGAAACAAGGCCGTTTTTGAAAAAAGCATCCACATTATTGTAAGGTTGTAATGCTACTGTTTTGCCATTCCAGTCTGTTACCTGCTGTCCGTTTATTTTGGGACCCCAACTTAAAGTGGAAGAAGAATCATACAAATTATTGGACCCCTGAGCATACGTGTTTTGCATTTCCGGACTGGTAAAAATGCTTTCAATACCAACAGATGAAGAAACTGAAACTCCCAAACCTGGTTGCTTTTTACCCGTTTTAGTAGTAATCAGAATTACTCCATTACCTCCAAGCGATCCATAAAGAGCTGCTGCTGCCGGACCTTTTAACACGCTGATGGATGCAATATCATCCGCATTGATATCACTCAGTCCGTTCCCCATATCCAGGGAAGGGTTCCAGAAATCGTTGGTAGCTCCGATGCCCACACGACCGGTTGAGTTATCCATCGGCACACCGTCAACAACAATCAAGGGCTGTGAAGGAGTTCCGTTCAATGAGTTATTACCTCTTAAGATTATTTGAGAAGAACCGCCCGGACCATTGCCTGAGCGAACTACCTGGAGTCCGGAAACTTTTCCGGTAAGGGCATTTACCATGTTGGGCTCTCTTGCTTCCGTCAAGGTCTGGCCGGAAACCTGCTGTACTGAATATCCTAAAGACTTTTTGGACCTTTGGATTCCCAGCGCTGTAACTACCACTTCCTGCAATGCCTGTTCAGCGGGCTGCATAACTATTTCCAGGGTATTACTTTGGCCTACGGGCTCCATTATTGTTTTATGGTTAACCGAACTTACCACCAGCACTGGCCTGGAGCCACTTACAGTAATTGTAAAATGACCTTCAGCATTAGTAGTTACTCCTTTATTAGTCCCTTCTAACATTACTGAGGCCTTTGCTACCGGCGTTCCATTGCTGCTTTTTACGGTACCGGTTATTTCCCGTTGTTGAGCAAAGGAAAGTACTGCACAAAAGCAAAGAAAAGTGCTGAGCAATAATTTTTGAGTGAATTTTTTCATGTCATTTGTTTTTCTTTTGAAAATTTGTTTTTTTATTATAGTGTTTATGTGTGTTAAGCGATTTTTGTTTTGTTGACCGGCATTTCATTTCCCATTTTCATTACACTGCCTGCAATATGAAGGTTTTCATAATTTTCCATCACCAATGCCGCAGCCCCTGTTAAATCTGTTCTTTGAGCCAATGTGGAAATTTTAATCCGGGTGTCTTCCGAAATTTTTGGAATGCAGTGCTCATTAATAGCCTGTTGTATCGGTGCCAGCCAAAGTTTTCCTGCTGCCGCTCCCCTCCCGCTCAAAACAATTAATTCAGGATTGAGTAGTGTGATTAATATCGCAATCCCCAACCCAAGATTGTAACCTGCCTCTGAAAACAACTCTACGGCAAAAGTGTCTCCTCTCGAAGCCGCTTCCATTATAGCATTGATAGATTCGTCTGCGTTTTCAAGAGATAAATCTTTCAAAACAGACATCCTCCCCCTTTTTAAACCTTGAATGGCCTTTTCAATAATGGCCAGTAATGAGGTTTCCGTTTCAAGACATCCGGTTTTTCCACAACTGCATATTTTTTGATTGTCCTTAAAAACCGGAATATGACTAAACTCTCCCGCAAATCCATTGTGACCACGAAATAATTTTCCGTCAAGAATCATCCCCAATCCTACGCCCCAGCCTATATTGATCACCATTGCATTTTCATGATGGCGTGCATCTCCCAGCCTCAATTCTGCAAGACCTATCAGGCTGGAATCATTATCTATCAAAACAGGTATATCTATTTCTTTCTGAATGAAGCTTACTATACTTTCATTTGCCGGAGGGGTTAGAAACATATAATTGATACCTTTCTTGACATCTACAAAACCCGGCATACTTATTCCTATACCCACCATTTTTTCTTTTGGAATTCCGCTATTCCTGATAAACTTTCCCAGGTTGTCTCTTAAGTGTTGAAGCGAATGTGAATTATTTTTTAAAGGAAGATCAACCTTCTCCACTGTCCCAATAATGTTATTAGACAAATCAAGTATTCCTATGGTTGTGATAAGTTGGTCCATCGCCACGCATACTATATAACCTAAATCATGCTTTAAAGAATATGTTTGCGCTCTGCGCCCACCGGTTGAATTGGCAAATCCTGTTTCGACCACACTTCCATCAGATATTAGCTCATTTAGAAACTTAGTAGTAAAAGGCAAACTTTTATTTGTTAGAATACTCAAATCTGCACATGATAGTACCCTTTTAAAATATAAATGTTTTTTTAGCTCACTTTTATAATCAGATTGCTTATTCATTATGTATTTTGCATATATTTAAGAAAGCTTTTTAAAATAATTAACAAAGTAAAGTAACTTTATAAAAATATGATACTCCTATTTTATCATTTTATTGTTCAATTTTATCTAAAATTAGAAAATTCAAAAGAAAAACTCTTTTTCAGAAAAATTAAAAATTATTTTAACGGAAAGAAATGAGAAAAATCAAAGAAGAAGGGTTGAGAAAATAAACGAAAAGAACCTGATCTATCGTCATGGTTTTGTTACCGGCAAAAAAGTAAACTCCCACTTCACCGGATTTTGCCAGTCTTTTCCTTCGAAAGTACCAATCGGAGCTTTTATCAACACACTATTCCAGCCTTTGTGTAAAAATATTTTTGTGGGTTTACGATAAGAATATCCTTCATTAGTCAATGGTATTTCTGAATTTCCTTTCTGCCCCGGGTGCTCCCAAAGCGGAGGTGCTATTAAATTTGAATTTACCCAAATTTTACTTTTCAAATTATTCCACGTTCCCGATTCGGGAGAATCAGTAGCAGGAGAACGGGAAAGATCGTTAAACCCTATCCAGAAATCAGCAGTGGTATCTTCGTCACTCCAAACTTTAGTAGTAGCGTACCAGGTTGTATTTTCATGTGGATTTGGTATCACCCCTTTTATTAACGGATACCACCAATGCCGCAAAACAATAGTACCTCCTGTAGCTTTCAAAGTTGGTGAGTCCAGAAAATTCTTTTTTTCCGGGACGAATGATTTCGACAAATCACCACCATTTTCGTAGGGGCCAAATAAATCCCAATGCATCATTCCCTGGCGATGATATGGGAATGGAATATGTTTAAAATATTCTTCTTTATGATCCAATAACCTTTGCTCAAATTCATCGAATTCTTTTTCCTGCTTTTCGTTTTTCACGTTTGCGATCCAACCACTATCACCGCCACCACGCCACGTTCTCTCGGCAAAAGCAATCATACCCGGATAGACAGGATTCTGTCGTAAAATATTCTCTTTATCAGCCACTCTCCGGTCGGGCCAAAGGCAAAGTGTAGCGCCTAAAATATTTTTATCTCCTTTTATTTTATCGCCGATCTGCCTGAAAAATATCGTAACCGGAGCTTCCAACGGATCAATATGATTCAAATAAAGATGCCGGGAATCTATATATTGTATATCTGAATTTCCTGCCAATGTTCCATTATCGTCCATCCACAATTCGCGAATTGTCGAAGGCAAAAAATTACCACCGGGTTCCCAACCTATTGTTTTCTTCCCAAGCCCTTCAAGAAACTTTGTGATATCGGGCACAAAATTTTTGTTGGAAAGTTTTACTTCATCAGCACCAATATGGAAGTACGGAAGATTATATGTATCGCAAAATTCTGTAATGATTTTCTTTAAGATAATCATTCCTGAGTCACTTTGCATATTATGATGCATGGCTCTTGTAAAGGCAGCGCTGTGACCGGGCATATCAATTTCAGGAACCAGGGTAATATAGCGTTCTTTACAATAGTTAATCAACTCTTTCATATTTGCTTCGGTATAATATTGACCTTTATCCCGCAACATATTTTCCGGCGCTGTTAGTTGCGGATACAAATTACTTTGCAAACGCCACGCAATATCTTCGGTAAAATGAAAGTGAAAAATATTCATTTTATAAAAAGCCATCTTATCTATTTCCTGTTTCAGCATATTCATTGGTTCATAATTGCGTCCCACATCCACCATAAATCCACGCCATGAAAACGCGGGCCAGTCGGTTATTTCACAATTGTTCACCATCTCACCATCTCTCATTAACTGGATGAATGTTTTTATTGCATAAAAAATTCCTTGTGGTGTATTGGCTGTAAGAGTAACTTTATTATCGGTAACATTTATCTTGTATGCCTCATCACTTAATAGAGGGGCATTTACCTTTTGCAAGCTCAATTCTATAAAAGGTTTATCATCATTTATTTTATCTACGATGTTTACGTCCCAACCTATTTCTTTAAATTTCTGTTGGATCAATTTTGCTTCATTTTGTAAATTTTTATTTTTTATCAAAATATTTTTGCACGCATACAGTGGAAAATTTCCCTCTTTCCATTGTAATGATTGAGGTAAAGGAATCAAAGAAGGGTTTGGATTCAAATCATATACGTAGGGAAATATCAGATGTTTCCAAAGAGCATAGCCTTTCCCCAATAAATGTAGTCCGTCATTGGAATAAACGGTATTCATCTTCCCATTTTTGTTCTGAAAGAAACTATGTAAATCAATATAACGGTAATGATGAGTTGAAGAATTTTTCTGAAGTAAAACATTTACTTCATTTATTTTAGAACCGTTGTGAGTATGATCAGGAAATTTCCCATATACATCATTTACCGGCAAAATACTTTGAACAAATAATCGGGTAGAAGGTGATTCCTCGTGAAGATAATCTGCCATCAACAAAATATTTTTTACTACACTGTCAGGACTGATACCACGTGCCAGATCGTTTGTGCCAATCATCATGAAAATCTTTGCAGGCCTACGCCTTACAATATCAGGAAACCTTTTGATAAGCCCTGACGAAACATCTCCGCTAATGCCCCGAGATTTTACGTGAACATCATTAAACAATTCGCTCCAAACAGCGCCATCTGTAATGCTGTTTCCGATAAAGACAATATCATTTTTTGTATCGGGAAGACTTGACGCAAAAGACTCTTTTTGCAGATAGTAAGTTGAAAATGAACTATCAGGATAAGTGGGAAGTTTTATCTGTGCGGAAACTGAGTTTATAAAAAAGATAAGTATTATAAAGAAGTACTTAATTATAGAAATATTTGCATATTTCTTTAAAGTCGAAAGCGCCAGATTTTTCATCATCTAGATTTTTTTTTGAACTGATAGGTCTATGGATAAACAATCAAATCATATTAATAATTTTCTCAAAAAATATGAAATTTTCGTTTCATATTTTGTAAAGTTTGAAATAGAAATTCATAATATTTATTTGTTTACTGTAAAAACTATGTCTCCGAAATATTTGGTCAGACGGAGACCGTCAGGCCAAATATTTCTATTCCCACTTCACCACAGTGAACCTGATCTCTTTATAATCATCAGCTTCATACAATACGCCAATTGTATTCTTTGATAATTTCACTATGTCCGAATAACCCGTATTCTTGGGATCAATTAAAAACTTTTTCTTCCAGGTTTTTCCTTCATCAAAACTGATTCGTAAAGTAAGACTGTCACGATTTTCTTTATCATCATTATTACAAAAGGCTAAAATAGATTGATGATTTTTTGTGCCAATATTTAATAAACTTCCTTCACAAATCGGGTCTGGCAAATTATGATCAACATAAGTAGTGTCCCAGGTTTCACCGCCATTTTTACTCAAAGAAACCACACGATATTTCCCTGTTTGGTTACGGCTGTTCATCATTAATGAATTGTTGGTTAGTTGAGCTGCAGTGCTTTCATTAGAACCTTCAAACGGGACAGTTTCACTCAAATGAAAAGTAGCCCCATGATCATCGGTATAAAATCCATGAGCCTGGTAATCTCTTAATTCAGGTTTGGGGTCGCCTGAAGAATGATTGGCTGCCACATAAATTCTACCTTTATATTTTCCTTCGTAAAATTGTAGTGCATGGCCTGGAGTATTGGCATACGTGCGCCAATCCTCTTTAAAATTCCAAAGCGGATTTATTTGCGGCTGATAAATCCTGTTTACCCGCAAAGTAATGTCAGTCGGTTCACTCCATGTTTTCCCGTTATCAATGCTTGTTTTATACCAAACATCGCGATGACCTTTCCCTTTTCGCATTTCCATTTCGTGACCATTGCCGGTATTATAAAATAAAAATATTCTTCCCTGCGGAAAACGGGGATCTGTCAAATCCACCACAGGAGCGGCATTGCCAGCTTGCAAATTATCATTGCTGGCAACTATTTGCAAAGAGCTCCATGTTTTTCCATCATCATTGCTTCTTTTTAAAACTATTTTTATATCGCCAAAATCTCCTGCTCCATGCACTCGTCCCTCACAGAAAGCCAACAAGTCGCCATTCTTTGCTTTTACAATTGCAGGGATGCGAAAAGATTTATAGCCCTCGGTTCCGGAAACAAATACAGGAATTGCTTTGGACTGGGCAAATATTTTTCCAATAGAAAAAGTCAAAATTAAAAAGATGATTAGGTTTTTTTTCATAATTAAAGTTTTTCAATATTCTGTTTTCTTCACACCATTCCTCCTTCAACAAGTTCAGGAGAACAACCCTGATAGAAAGGCGCCAATTCGTGGCAATTAGAGTAATTCCTGGCAAAAACCTCATCCCAACCCCCGCCTGAATGACACAGTCGGGCGGGCTTCTCCAAAGGAGAAGGACACGCTCTATTAGAATTCGTGCCAACCCCGTCTTCAAAACGCAATGAGGCAGAGGTGCAATCCGTGGCAAACCTCATTCGTGAAAATTCGTGTCATTCGTGGCCATCTTTCAACAATTGCCAGCAATACCATTCCTGACGTGGCAAATGAAAGGGGCCTTTGAATAAATTTCCTTTTGTTGGCTGTGCTATCGTTCCATCCCTGTGAAGATAACCAAACCATTCTCCAAATTCTTTATCGTGAAAATGCGTGTATGCATAATCGTGAATCTGTTGATGCCATTTTTTATACTTTTCTTTTCCAGTTAGCGTATATGCTAAAAGCGTTGCAATAATAGCTTCATTTTGTGGCCACCAGAATTTCATATCCTGCCAATATTCCTGAACCGGTTTGTTATAAACATCCCTGAAATATAAAATGCCTCCATGCTCATTATCCCATCCACGCTCCCACATGTAATCCAGCATTTTACAGCCCAGTTTAATTAAATGTTTATCGTTATTTCTGTATTTCGCTTCATGCAAAATAAACCATGCGCCTTCTATTGCATGCCCTGGATTTAAAGTTCTCCCATCAATGTGATCAATAATACTTCCATCAGGCGCTACCTGCTCCATTACACATTTAATATCATCTTTTATAAAATAGGTTTCAATTTCATTGATCCATATTTTAATCCATTCATCGCATCGAGGATCGTCAATTGTTTCTCTTAATTGTTGCGCAGTATTCATCATGATCATCGGAACGCCGATTCCCTTTGAAGGACGTGTGTCAAAAAATTTTGCAGGCAACTTTAATTCCCCCGTTGCGTAAGCGATGCATTTTCCGAAAAGACCTCTTGCTTTATTTGCCATGTCTTCATCTCCACTTGCTTTTGCATAAGCAGCAAAGGCAATCACAGCAAATGTTTCAGAGAAAAAGTATCTTCTTTTTCGGATTGGTTTTCCATCCCGTGTTACATGAAAAAACATTTGCCCATCAGTATCAAAACAATGGCTTAATAAAAAGTCAACACCTTTTTTTGCACCATCTAACCACTCCTTTCTTTTTTCAACAGTATTATACAAAGTCGCGAAAAGCCAGGTAGCGCGTCCCTGGATCCAAACAGATTTATCATCGTCCAGCAAACTTCCGTCACGGTCGCGCATTAATAAATACCCACCAAATTCTTCATCAATGCTTTTTGGAAACCAAAAAGGAATGGTATCGTTCAGTAGTTGATTTTTGTAAAAATCCGATAGTTGTTCAAGATAGTTTTTATCAATATTCATGTTTCAAATTTAAATCGTTAAAAATCATTTTGGCTAATAAAAAAAATTGTAATTTGGATAAAATTTACACTTATGGTTGAAGACATAAAATTTAAAATTATTAAAATTTTAGATGGCATTGATAAGGAAAATGTTCTTATGCAGGTAATGGAAGATGTTGCTTTTTACGCAGCAGAAAAAGACATCATTGATGATCTCTCCGCTTCTCAACTGGAGGATCTTGACGATGCCATTAGTCAGGCAAATAACAAAGATGTCATCCATTGGAGTGATTTTAAAAATGAAATAAATGAATGGCGACGCAAATAATTGTTACCAAAAAATTCCGTCAAAATGTACTTGAAACTCACCAGTATATTTTAAACACATTTTCATCCAAAACTGCGTCAATTTTTCTTGACCGCATTGAAAAAAGAATT
>DASSHD010000136.1:0-2352 GCA_035693085.1 Hanamia sp.
TTGCTCCGAAATAAGCAAGTTCAGCAGCTTCATCAAAACATAAATGCTTGATGGGTTTTGTATTTTTTACAATACGCGGATCATTGTTGTGCATGCCGTCAATATCGGTCCATATTTCACAAACTGAAGCATTCACAGCCGCTGCTATCAATGAAGCACTGTAGTCACTGCCGCCGCGTTTTAAATTATCTACTTCACCTTTTGCATTGCGACAGATATATCCTTGTGTTACAAAAAGATTAGACTCTTTATGAGATTGTAATAATTGTGATAATTTCACTTTTATACTTCCTACCTGCGGCTCACCTGATGTGTCAATCGTCATAAAGTCAAGCGCAGCAAGCCATACGTGAGGAATCTTTTGTTCATGCAGATAAATGCTGAAAAGCTTGGTGCTCAACAATTCGCCCTGGGCAAGTATATCTTTATTCAATGCTTCACTGTAAGATATCTTTAAAATGATATTCAGGAATTCAAAATGCTCTGCAAGAACATCCTTTGCTTTCTGATAATCTTCTTTGCTTTTTACCAACTGAATGATAAAATTTTGATAATGCAGTTCAAGTGCATCAATACGTTGTTTAGCCGAAGTGCGGTCGCCACTTGCCAGGAAATGACTAATTTCTGTAAGTGAATTCGTAGTTCCGCTCAAAGCACTGAGAACAATTATTTTAGGCTCATCTCCCTTAGTGATCAGTTTCCTGATCTCCGCCATCCTTTCTGGTTTCCCGACACTGGTACCTCCAAACTTCATTACTTTCATAACTATTACCCTCCAGGGCATTTTTGATTAAGAATAAAAAGTCAGCAAAATTATTTGAATGAAAAAAACTTTCCAAAAAGAATAGTTCAGTATAGATTAAAATCTTACCAATATAGCTACGAAGGTATTTCCTATGATTTTTAATTTTTGAGTTTAATTTTTAGAATTTAGATTTGCCGGACTGGCGAGTTATGTATGTTGGAGTAATAAAACCAATTACCTCATATATTTCGGGAATAACTTAACAGACCAATAAATCAAATTGAAAAATGGGAAGAATATTTGAAGTAAGAAAATCAACCATGTTTGCCCGATGGGATAAGATGGCCAAACAATTTACCCGGCTTGGGAAGGAAATAGATATTGCCGTAAAACAAGGCGGCCCTGATCCGGACAATAATTCTTCGTTACGTCGCTGTATCATCAATGCCAAGGCAGTAAATATGCCTAAAGATCGCGTGGAAGCTGCCATTAAGCGCGCCATGGGGAAAGATAAAACTGATTATCACGAAGAAGTGTATGAAGGGTACGCTCCGCATGGTATTGCGATTTTGGTGGAAACGGCGACGGATAACCCTACAAGAACTGTTGCAAATGTACGTATGCATTTCAATAAGAATTCAGGCTCTCTCGGAACCAGCGGAAGTGTTTCATTTATGTTTGATCATCTGGGTGAATTTAAAATTAAAAACGAAAATATTGATTTGGAAGAACTGGAGTTGGAATTGATAGATTATGGCCTTGAAGAAATTGGCGAAGACAGCGAAGGCAATATTATTATCCGCACGCCTTTTAATGAATTTGGAAATATGAACAAAGCCCTAGATGAAAAAAATATTGAAGTCATAACAGCAGAGCTTACCCGGATTCCCACAACAACAGTAGAGCTTTCAGAAGATGATGCCAACGAAGTTTTGAAATTAGTAGATCACCTGGAACAGGATGATGATGTGCAAAAAGTATATCATAATTTGAAATAAAGTCCTTCATGCAAAGTGTGTCCCACAAAGGCACCAAGCCTATAAAGCGTTTTTCCTTCATCTCTTTTTGCACTTCAGCTTTCGTCAGATAGTCCAATCAATTCTTCTATACTAAACACTTCGTCAATTGCCAGGAATGAAAGATATTTGTTATCAATTATTTCAAATGCTTTTTTTTGTTCGGAAGAAAGATCTTTAATAACTGGGAATTTATCTAATGGTACAATAAAAACCCTGTCATTAGAGAGATGAACAAACAGGATAGAATTGTTGATAAATTCAATATTTTGAATACCCGGATAAATTAGTGCGTTATTCATTTTTTATTAGTTTATTCGTATTGATTTAACAGCTTTGCCTGAATAAAAAAGGTTCAGTTGCTGTAAAATAATTTCTTTATTGTTCTCAATTAATTCTTCAATTTCTCTTAATTCAATTTCTGAAAAAACACCTTTCTTATTTTGGTCCAATTCAACATTTGGCTCTAACCAGAATTTACAGGATTTTTATATCCGGCCACGTTGTAGGTTACATGAATATGTTTCCTCAATTCATTGATATCAATACTATAAACGAGGAAAATATATTTTGATGAAATTAGAATTTTCC
>DASSHD010000137.1:0-12038 GCA_035693085.1 Hanamia sp.
GGAGATAAAGACTTATTTTCAAGATGAATAAGAAGCCCCAAACTATTATAACTATATTCAAAGCTATCACTGTTATTTGGGTCAGAGTAATCTAATAATCGAAACGTTATTTTCCTGTTTATAGTGTCATAATGAAAATAGGTGGTGGAGGAATCAGTGATAGCATTTGTAGCGCTGTCGTAAGAATTTTCCCGGATGCTTTTTATTAATAGGGTAGAATCTTTAAAACCCATTATGGTTGCTGAATCCTTTGGCGAAAGAGGGGTTGGTGTTACATCGTTTTTGTTACAGGAAGTATAGGCGGTTACGATTAACAGGCAAAGAAGGATCATTAATAATTTACTCATAATATGGTTTTTAAAAGTTATTCTTTACATTAGTTCGCTCATTGTTTCCAGTTATCTATCTAGTTTTATCTTGCGTTTTATCTTGCCGTAACAATAGGAAAGCAACCGGTGCTTATTTCGAATATTTTATAACAGAATTAAAAAAGGGTACAAAACCTTGCCATCCATAATTATTATATTTCTGAGTTTGCGGGTAGTCCGTTCCACTGGCTCTATCCCGGAAATAGCCATTAATATCATATTTTGGATCTGAATAATAAGTAGTTGTAGTCGTTGCAGGAGTGAATGTTGTCCTGTTACTGTTTGATAAGCCGTCAAGCACTTTCCACATCACCGCATATTTGTATTTTTTATCTGCGTATTTGCTTTCGGTTGATAAAATATTTTTCTCGTCTGTAATTTCATATTTGCCGCTATAATGTTTATCAAGGAATTCTTTCATAGCATTGTTCCATTTTTCCTTGCCGGGGTACTTTTCCACCAACAGAATATATTTGGACTGATCAAAACCTGAAGGCACCCATTTGGCTACATCAGAGTAAGAACGGTTACTTATATTACAAGAACTGATTGCGAGCAATAGCAGAGGGAAATATTGTTTCATAATTGTTTATTTATTTTAAAATGTTTGCGTTATATATTTCGTTTAGTTGCTTATGGAACTAGTTTCGCTCATCTGTTTTAGTTTCCAATGTTAATCGTTATAGAACTCCCATTGCAGCCGCATGTGAATTATCAATATAACTTATCCTGCCAGTAAACAAGCTTTTATTCAAGGTTTTTATTTTTTTATTAAGCATAACCATTAGGCATATACGAAATTTATATTTACAACTCATAAACTATTTTTCTCTCCTTCCATTTCTGATTAAAACATTCTTACCTCTTTTCGACTCTGGCACAAGCGAGACGCTTGCGCCACCACCGGGCTTGCGCCAACAGTGGGTTACTCAACCTCAGCTCTTTTTATTTCCTACCACTCTAAATTTTCAGAATAGCTCATTATCTTTTTCTCCTACTATTTTTTACACTTTTACTTTAGTTAGTTTATTTTCCTTTTCATACCACATTTCATTTCTCTTTGCCCTCCAATTGTGCTTTGGTTGGCTCAGGAAGAGCAAATATTCTTAGTATGGGATTTAAACTATTAGTATCACCTGGCGGCCCAAGTTCTAAGTTTCCCATACGGATAAAATTTATCAAAATTGTCTCTTTAGGTTTCAAACTCATATAGAAGTTATATATTGAATCATATTTTGAATCCATTCCCTTAAAAAATCTTAATCCATATTTGAATTCAATTTGACGAGAATGAAATTGAGTTGTAACTAAAAAATTTTCATCAGTGACCGTATCAACCGTGACTAAGATGCTGTCAATATAATCAGCTAGCGAATCTTTCAAAAAGGAGTCAATCTTTAGTAAATATTCGTGCTCTAGCGAATCTTTCTGAGGTTGAGATTTCAAAAAAGAGTACTCAGAATCATATCTATCTATGAGATCGTATAGTCTTTGTTGAGTTCTTGAATATCTTATACTGTTAGCCACGTCGTGTTTACGGTTGCAGCCTTGAAATAGGTAAATAATAATAATTGCAATAAGAATTATTAAGGTAGATACAAAATTTTTAAATATAATTATGGAGTTTTTTTTCATAGTGATAATTTTACTTTTTCTTTTTTTGAGACGGAATTGTATCTGTTGCTTCTGAATTTGGCGCTATTGTCGCGGTACCATCAGGATTGACTTTTACATTGCCCAGAACTGGTCCATCATACAGTATTGTTCCCGGTTTGTAAGTTTTATACTGTACTTGATACCCATTATGGTACTTAATAGTAGATTTTGTATTAGTTTTTGTGTTAGCTGATGAATTTGTCGGTGAATCAGAGTTTGAAGAGTTGTTATTTTCCTCCTTTTTATCTTTCAAATCCGAAACAATATTAGCGGCATTCTCCCAGACTTTAACTTCAGAGGCCACATTTGAAAATGCAATAATGCCGTCAATATTCACCATTTCCTTGGTGTACGTTCCTTTTCGTGTTTCTTGTCCCTGCCCCTCCGAAGAGTATAAGACAATTCCTTCAAACCCCTTATCACTTCCTCCATCACTTCCACCGTGTGAATTGGAAGATTTATTATCTGCAGCAGATGGCTCATATTTTTCGCCCAAAGTTTTAGGCGCTGCCTTGAAAGTACTTTGAGGAATTCCCATAGCATCCACATAAACGTCAATAGTTTGAGTTTGCACAGTATGCATTGTACCTGATCCCAGAGGCCCATTGGGAGTGTATAAACTCCACTGAGTTAAAAATCCTGTAGATTTATGTTCTATATTTCCACTAATCGTAGTAACCGGAGGCATCATGACTGACTTGTCAGATCTATGAACTCTTGTAAATGTTATAGTTAACGTATAATATTCCGATTCTGCCCCATCTAAATCAACATGCGCTATCGGAGAATTAGACGCAAATTGATACGAAGTTAATTCCGGATATTTCTTTATTAAAGGATCAACACTCAAAAACTTACCAATCCTCACATCTAAAATTCTCGCACCATAATTATAATCTACTCCGTCACCATTTATTTCATCAGATTTCTCCTTCCCATTAAATCCATATCTATAATTTGTATTCGCAACAGAATATTCCCTCCCCGGCATCAAAGAACCAAACGGATAATAATCATTAACGCTTACAACATAAGCAGTATAATAATCAATTATCCCATCGCCATTACTATCTACGCCAACTTTGTTATCACTTACAATTGCCTGTACGTTTCCTAAATGGTTGCTTAACTCATAATTTTTATGGTGTCTCGTAAAATAAGAGATTACATATTTGCCGATTAAATTGGCATCTGTACCTGTTGGTAAAGCCGCGTCTGCATTTATGTTTCGATTAAATAATCCCAGCCTGCTGCTACCGTATAAGTCTTGCTCGGTTTGGTGCAGGCTGTCACTGCCGTTAGCGGTGTACACAGCCATTGTGTTGCCGCTCGCATCACGCACATACCATGTTGTAGTTGCTGCTCCTGTAGCAGGAGTAACGGTCTTGCTTATTCGATTTCCGGCTGCGTCGTAAGTGTACGCAATTGCGCTGCCATCTGCTTTGGTTATGGTGCTTATTTTGCCATACACCGTCCAGTTAATGCTGCTGATACCCCCTGCCAGATCACTCGTCATATTTCCAATGGCATCATAACTGTAATTATTAGCGTTTTGATTATCAATATCATTTGGGTAATTGCTTGCGGCTACTGCATCATTCACACTGGTTAACTTATTATTCTGTAAATTCCCGTTGCCATCAAGAGTATAATTATAAGTCAGGTTATCCATGCCCAATGGTGTTCCTCCTGCTGTAGTTCCATTGCGCAAATAGGTTTTTATATTGCCGTTTGCGTCATAAGCTACACGTTCCTGATAATCATTTATTTTACTTAATGCTGTCCAATTGTTGCCTGTTTGGTTTAACCCGTTAAAGGCATCCATACTTATAATCCGATTCAACTGGTCGTATTGATAATTATAAAGGAGCGGCGCATTTAATTGCCCGATGTTAACAGCCATACTGCTTATATTGCCATTGTATAAAGGCTTGTAATCTGCATTAGGCATACAGCTACCAGTGGCATTACCGGTACTCCTTATCATTGCAGTAAACAAACTTTTATTCAACATTTTTATTTTTTATCTTTTATTCAAACATTCTTATCCTTTTTCAAGCCTGACATAAGCGAGACGTTTGCTCCAACACCGACCAACAGAAGGAACCAATTAACTTAATTTTCATTTATACATATTTAAAAGGCTATCGGAATAGTTTAAGTGAGGTAAATGAATTATTGGATCTTCATCCTGCGGAGTAACATTCCCTTTAGTTTGAAAATTATAAAAACCGGGAATTCTTGCACCCTTTTTCCAAACCAAACTACTGTCCCAAAATTTTGCCTGATCCAGATTATATCCAAATTTTACAGATACCCTATCTTGTGTGGTACTATCCCAAATATATTCTGCATCATTTCTGAAATCTCCATTTCCAAAATAATAGTGCCTAAATAAATTCCTTATAGAATTGTACTTTTTAAAACCGGCTATGGAATATTGATCGAAATTATATACTGTCCATGGTGTTTTTTTATTTGCTCTGAAACCAACAATACTATTACCGCTAAAAACAAACTTATCATATTTCTCATGTTGAACATCAGGATCAGCTATTATAACAAACGCAAATAATTTTAAACTATCGGGGCTATACATTATAGAATCAACATCAATAGTAATTTTGTTGAAAGGCACATTAAAAGTGGCATAATAGTGAAATGGACTTACTTGTTTTTTAATAAACTCCCATATAGTTGCCGCTATATATAATGAATCTCGCTTATAAGATGGATTTGGACTCTTAAAATACATAGGCACTGCACTCACAGCACTTTCTGGATCGCTATTTTTAGAATCTTTTTCTTTATTACCAGACATATTACAAGAGTAAATGAAAATGAAAAAACAAAGAATCATTCTTGTTTTTATTATAGATTTTATTTGAAGGATTGATAAAAAATGTCGATTCATCTTTATTAATTAATTTTTTCTGAAGAATGGTTGTTTGAAACAGACGTGTGATCTGAAGCTGCGGGTTCTTGGCGATAAGGTGATAATGGTGGGATAACATCAGAACTTTTGGGTATTTGCTTTATATCATAATCTGCTCCGAAATCTTTGATACTATGAGTTGTTCCGGGTAGTATTTTAAGTTTTTTTGAATCAGGCACTTCAGAACTCGGGCTTAATAACCTTTTCAAGCTACCTCCTTCGCCTGTTCCTTTCCCATTTGCTACATCATCTTTATCTCCATTCATGTTAACTGATATTTGAACATTCTTATCTGCCGGTAAACTACTTCCTTGATATGCAGCAATGTCAACCTGGATTTCTATCTTGAAATCTTTTAATTTGCCATTAGGATTATTTTCATTATAATCACTTACATATTTTTCCAATGCTGCCGTATACCCTCTTGAATACGCAGTACCCATACTATGAGTTACTATCTTAATTGATTCAGTGATTTTATTAGGGTCATTCGGATCTCTTCTTAGTTTATTAATAATTTTTGCAGCATCAAGCATTCCTTGTTTATAACCATTCCGAATTCTTACTCTGGGGTTTAAATTTGACTTTAGGAAATTAAATGAAAATAAAGTATTAACGAGTCCTCCCGAACTTCCATCTCTATAAATAGCATTGTAATCACCAATTTGTTTCATAATTTTAAAATCTACTCCTTCCCAATAACTACTCTTTCCACCCTCATTTCCAAGATTAAAACCATTTATAAAAATTATGAGTTTGCCATCTGGATCTATGACATTTATAGGATTCCCTATTGCATAAACATAAGGACTTGTGCCAGGATAAACTTGTCTTTCAGGATCTGGGCTTGAAGTTCTTCCTAATCTAGCATCCAATAACCTTCCTCCCAAATCAATGGCATTTCCTATTCCATATATTTCGTCTAACTTCTCATGATCTCCATATCCATAACGATAATTTCCCGCATTAAAAGTTCTCCCCGGCATCTCCATACCAAACGGATAATAATCATTAACGTTTACAACATAAGCAGTATAATAATCAATTATTCCATCGCTATTACTATCTACGCCAACTTTGTTATCACTTACAATTGCCTGTACATTTCCTAAATGGTTACTTAACTCATAATTTTTATGGTGTCTCGTAAAATAAGAGATTACATATTTGCCAATTAAATTTGCATCTGTACCGGTTGGTAGTTGAGCATCTGCATTAATATTCCGGTTAAATATTCCAAGCCTGCTGCTTCCGTATAAGTGTTGCTCGGTTTGGTACAGGCTATCGCTGCCGGTTACAGTATATACAGCCATTACATTACCACTGGCATCTCTCATGTACCAAGTAGTAGTTGGGTTGCCGACGGCAGGAGTAACGGTCTTGCTTATACGATTTCCGGCAGCATCATAAGTGTAAGAAATCGTACTGCCATCTGTTTTGGTAATGCTGCTTATTTTTCCATAAACTGTCCATGTTATGCTGGTAATGCTGCCTGCAACATCACTTGTCATATTGCCAATAGCATCATAGCCGTAATTATTGGCGCTTTGGTCATCTATATCGTTCGGATAATTTCCGGCAGCCACTGCATCGCTTACGCTGGTAAGCTTATTGTTTTGCAATTGTCCGTTTGCATCTTTTGTATAGTTGTACGTTAAGTTATCCATTGCAAGAGGTGTTCCTCCCGCAATAGTGCCATTCCTGAAATACGTTTGTATATTACCGTTAGCATCATAGCTTATTCGTTCCTTGTAATCAGTTGTAGCGCTAAGGGGTTGGTTCCATGTATTCGTACTTTGATTCAACCCAGTAAAAGCATCCATTGCTGTAATACGGTTTAGCTGGTCGTATTGATAATTATATAGCAATGGTGTATTCAACTTACCAATGTTCACAGCCATGGCGCTTATATTGCCATTGTACAAAGATTTATAAGAATACCCTGTTGGGAATAGGCCGCTAAAGCCCGGGAATGGAGAAACGCCTTGATTAATAGGTGCATAATCAAGCGTAAAATAATTGAGGCTAAATCCGTAAGCATCCTGTGCTACAAACTGGTTAGGGCTTGCAACGACACCATCTCCGCCCATGTCAGTAAACACACCACTTCCCGATGCAGACTGTAGGGTTGTACTATTTACTCCTTTCAACCAGCCTTCCAAAGTGTAGGCATAATCAAGCCCCTGCACCTGCTGCTGTCCAATTACCGCCCGGGCAAGCGGCCCGTGCTTGTAATACTGGTAAAACGCTTCATGCTCTTCAAGATTTTTATGGCCTACGTAGGTTTTGTGGTCGCTGGTGTAAACATCGGTTATCCGGTTTTCTGCATCATATTCATAACGGTGATAGAACTGGTCAACATTGCCTGGATTATAATCCACTTCATTTACTTTACCACTGATGAGGTCATAGTTGTAAGCAATTTCTTTAAAGCGGTTGTAGCCGTGATTGGACATTGCTCCGAGCCGGTAATCCTGCAACAGGGTATCTACATTGCCATGTATGTCATAAGCATAATAAGTGCCGGTAGTGTAATTGCCATAAAGAGGAGTATAGATTGTTTGCCCATTAACTAATGAGTTATTGTTCTGTAATACATCGTAATACTGCGTATAACTTACGCGGTTTCGCAACGTATAAGGCTGCTGGGTGAACGTAACCGGGTTACTACTTACAACAGGAGCGGTAAGCTGCGTAACATTAGATACCACATCATAAACCGTAGAAGTTACCTGAACAGCGTTGTAATCAAAAGTTGCATTATTAAAGTTAAGCCATGCAGCAAGAGCAGTTGTATCACGGCTAATAGCGTTCGTCATCGCGGTTGGCTGAAGCTTCTGGCCTACTTCCCTTATTCTTCCAATATAATCGTATAAGGTATAGCTATAATTATTCAGCGGATTTTGTTTTGCATTCTGGCTTATGGCAAGCCGCCCAAGCTTATCGTACCAGAAAGAACTGATACCGGCATCCGGCGTGTTTTGGCTTACTACCTGGTTCAGGGTATTGTAGCGGTAAACGGTAGGCATGGTATGACCCGGAACCAATACCGTGCCGGCAGCTTTGGCTGCTTCCACCTGAGCCAGCCAGAGCGGATCGCGGTTAGGATGCACGCCCTCTGGTGGTATGGTCTTCACGAGGTTTCCAGCCTGGTCATAATAATAAAGCGTATAATGGTATTCACTTACAGCATGAGTTACGGTAAAGCTTTCTAAGTTGATCGCGTTAAGGCATTTGCTGGTATAGGCTTCATTAAAAAAGTCTGACAAGGAATCTGTATAAGAATCATAGATCTGTGTGGCGGTGGCAACAGCAAATGCTGTGGTATCAACGCAGGGGCTGATTTGCACATCGGTAATCGCAGAATCAATTGGTGTTTTACCACAAAGCATATCGCCGGTTAAATTACAATCGCCTGATGCCAGAAAATCATCGAAGAATACAATTGAGGATGTGTCCTGGCCGGTGATCTTTACCCAATCTGTAATCATTCCATAGCTGGCAGATTGCAGGCCCGGCCCTTTTAATAATCCATCAACCACTTTTATCCTTGTGCTGCCGATAAGCCATGTGGTATCTGCAGGATCTTTAATCCACTGGGCGCCTATGTATGTATTGCTACCTGTTTGTATTACAGGATTTATCATGTCGGCATTGGAAGCGGGTTTTACGCGCCATTGCATAATTACCACGCTGTCGTTGGTAATAATGCTATCTACTTTATCTGTTAAAACATATCCTGGCGCCTGGGTAACCGTTGGCGCTGTAAAGATGCTGTTGGTATTGAAGAACTGGCTGACCGGCAAAATATTATCGGTAGCAGCATCATAAAGATCATTGTTAATAGTAAGATTTGGCCCCGGGTTAAATACCGTCCAGATAAGAGAAGAACAGTTGGTAGTATCCGCAGAAGCGCCTGAACAATTTGCAAGGAAAGTGAGATAGTCCTGTGCTGAATAGCTAAACCCCGAAAGATAGTTCATGAAGCTGGCAAAAACCTGATTGGTATTGCTTTGAATCGTATCGGGTTCAGTCATGGCAGGCGTTGCACCGGGAAATTTAGCAAGATATGCAGCATACCATTGCTGCACGGCTGTACACGTAGCGCATGCCGCATTTATACTACATTGGAAGGCAGGGGGCAGGTTTATTGGATTGACAAAATATTTACACTCAGAGGTATTGTTGCAGGCGTTTCTAAGGGTATCCAGCGCACCTTCGGACATACTGATACCAAATTTTTTATTTACATAATCACTGAAGCTGCTAAACATTGCAGATACCCGCCTGTAAGAATTATAGTAATTGTTGATAGAACTGCATTGGCAACTGTCGGGTTTGCTCCACACCGGCAAATTCACCAGGGGAGCCGATTGGTTGTAAGGAAGCGGTTTTGTAATCAGAAAGGAATTGCAAAGGTTGGTATTTTTTTGTCCTCCATAAGCGGAATCGTTATATTGTGTGATTACATCCTCAAAGCTGCTGAAGCGATAAGAGCTGTCAGGGCTGATAGAAGAAGATCCTAAAAAATGAGTTTGGTCGCTTCCCAATTCACAAACTTTAATAAGGCGTGGAACGATAATAGCAGAGTCGGCAGAAGTGTAATTGCAGGCAGCCAATTGTTCCCACCATTGTGTCGCATATCCTGTACAATTATCCTGGTAATAATTTCCAATTTTTTGAAGCCCGTTCAAGCTGTCGCTTGTCTCATTACTTCCATCAGCGCTATAACCCTGATCAGCCATTAAAGATCCGAATTGTTGAAAAACAGCTATATGAGGAGCAGTAATGGTAATATTTCCATTCTGGCTCCGGATATAGTTATCTATCCAGCTTCCTTTCGCGCTTTCATAAAACCCCCTGAATAGCCGCCATGCCATGTCAAGGTCTCCTGTACAAAGAGAATCTGTATTAAAGGCGTCAGCAGGCGAATTGTATAAATAAAAACAGGCATTATTGTTAGGGTCCTGGCATTTGGCCATAATAGTTGCCAGGTTCCATTTGGTGATGCTGGAAGCGCCTGACCCTGGTGGCAGTGGATAGTTGAAAAGAGAATCCTGCATTGCTGCCAGAGCCTCACCTCCAACTGTTGAGCCGGTATAAGGATCTGTCGTTGACACGCTGTAAAGCGGATCAACATTGTTTGGCGTGTACCTGCTTGCCGGCAAGTCAGTAGTGTTGCCGGTCGGGTTCAGATAACCTTTATTAATTGCATCAGCGTATGTATCGGTTTTTTGGAAGTCCTCGTCCCATGTAAGGCTTGCTGAAAGAGACTCATAAGTTTGTAATAGTGGATATTCAGGATGCTGGTCTATTAGCGAATTTGCCCAACTATCTTTAAAATCAGCAATAAATTCATCCTCAGATAGTTGCTCAGGCGGAACCAGTTCTCCATTGGAGTTTAGTATAGAATCAGCATTTCCTTCTTCATCAAGATACGGGGTGGAAGGATGTTGATATTTATAAGTTCCGTCAATGTATTTATTAAAAATGGAAAAACCGTCATTGGTATATGACATATTTTGGTACAATAGCGTCGAAGAAGTATCCGCATACTGGCCTGAAGGTGGCGTTAAATCCTGCAACATTTGTTCTCTATAGCTTGTATATGAAGCGGTACTATCCGGAGATTGCTGACAATCAAAACGACTTTTAATACTATCCATTTGCTGCTCCAGGATTTGTTCATAACTCACACAGGTATTATGGGGTACAAATAAACTGTCGTGATAATATTGCATTGCATATTTACTAATGGATAAGGTTTTGGTAATGTTATATTCTCCCTCAGGTAATGTATAAGTAAAACTTGTATCCATTGGTAGTACCATTCCACAACTTGTATCAACTTTAAATAATTGGAAATTTTGTTTATTAATTACAATTGGACTACCGCCGAGTAACTGGTTGTTACAATTGTCTGTAATCGTTATGTTCAGGTCGTACAGGCAGTCATAACAAATATTCATGCTGTCGCAATCCTTAATTGTAAGAGCCTCCGCAGCCATCCGGTAGGTAAAGGTTTGAGGGCCTGCGATTGTTACAAGCAAAGATTTTGAAGATTGTATAGAAGTGCCATCAATAATATTATTATGGGAGTCAATTAAATTATCTGTCTGTGTTTCATTTCTAAAACTGCTCAACTGCTGCAAATTGCCAGGAGAAATACCTGCGAGAGCCGTTACTATTGTTTTCCCGTTCATATCAACGTAGGAAACGCTATATTGGCCGTTAGCATCCCGCACCATATTTTTTTGATAATGAGATGCCTCACCTGCTTCTGTTCCAAAAAGGGCATCAAGGTCAGTTTGTTCGGGTGATCCATAATAGTATTTAGTTGCATGGCCATTGCCTATCTGAAAAATACTATCAACACCTCCCTGTCTATAAATTCGTCCTGTATTATCCTGCGTATATTGCGTTTGGGCAAAAGGATAACCATGTGCATAAGGAATAAATTTGTTGTATCCTTGATTTGCCAGTGGATTCGCAGCTGAATAATATTGAGATGCCCCACTTGAAGTGTCCATTGATGGAATAACAGCAGAGCAATAATCACTACTACTTAAAAGGGTATCATATATTCCTTTATCATATTCGGCGCCATTAATACCTACGTTAAACAAAGGGGTGTAATTAATTATGGTGTTTAAAGTTGGGGACGGAAGTACCTGAATGGCAGGACGGCCCTGTTTATCATAAAAAGTTTCAGCAACTACTGTGGTGTTGGTCGTGTTGTCTTTCGTTACAGTTTGTCGCATCCTCAGGCTCCCATCGAAATATTGAACTACTGACTTCCGCTTTCCCTCTTCAGCAAAAGAAGTGGAAGCCTGCCAGTTCAGATTTATTGCATGACCCGTAAAATCATATCGGCCAAGGCCGCCTGAAGAAATAAAATCAGAACTCCATGCGGTGGTAACAGTTTCACCCGAATTTTGAAGCTGTGTTCCTCTGACACGGAAGAAGAGTGTACCGTCTCCATCATAAAGAAGAGGAATGGAATATTCATTACCCCTGATAGTTACTCTTGTAGCATTATTTTTAAATATTAATGCCGGGTCTGGCAGCCCACTTGTGTT